>JAZLFL010000272.1:0-5888 GCA_045615825.1 Lachnospiraceae bacterium | reverse complement strand
CACTGTATTGTATACATATAAATACCTGCCACAATATATTGTGGCAGGTATTAACTATTAATAATCAGCTGAAATATTACTTTATTTCAAAGGAATCAAATAATAATATATCACTGTCACGGACAGCTGTATCATAATAGTAGCTATCCACTGTTCCCTTCTTCGTATCAAGAATCGAGAACGCAGTAACCGTATTACTTGCAAGATATGATTTGCCCCCTGGAAGGTCTGCCATATTAGGCTCTACTTCCTTAAGTCCGCTTGGATCACCGCTGGTAATATAATTATCGGCATTCCACGCGGATGCTATAGATGAATATGCATCACCCTTATTAAGAGCCGACGGATACTGGTCCCTCTTGCTTCCATCCGTAAAGCCTCCATAATTATTACCAACGTTGGAGGTCTCAAGTATATTCATTCCCGACTCACTTACGAATCTATTCCATATATGAGAATGCGCATTAAATAATAAGTTGGTTCCGGCCTTTTCTAAGAGTGGCTCAACCACAGTCTCTAAATAATCCTTATCCTTCGGATAATCATATGTGACCATCTTAAGTCCTGTCACCGGATCCTTAACTAATCCCTCAACCGGATCAGTGAATGGTGGAATCTTATTACCACCAAGTGAATGCGCTTCCTCATGGAACATAACAACCTTAATATCAGATTCCTTATATTCCTTTGATTCAAGTTCATTCTTAAGGAACTCTATCTGTGGACTGCCCTCAGCCATACTCTCGAATATGAAATCTCCATATCCGTACATATCCTCAGTTGCGCCCGGCCATTCAGTGAACTTACCAATCATGCCAAGATTAGGGAGTTTCCATACCCGTGAAGCATCAAGCGATACGAGTCTTATGTCTCCAATGGACTTCGCATACCACTTCTCTCCTCCACTTTCACTCTCAGGAAGTTCAAACATTTCTTCATATGTTACTGTATTATACGAAGCATCCTGAAGTGAGAGCTCATCATAGTCTCCCTTAGCAGATAATCTTTCACGTGCCACTTCTCGTGGAATCGGGCTATTGAACTGAACGGACAAATCGCCTGTTGCAGAATATACTCCCATAACATCATGATTACCAATAGCAGTATATATAGGAGCATATTGTAAAAGTGGCGCCCCTTTGTATATCTTACCTTCTACCTTACTACCCGCCTTACCGGTCATCACTCTTATGAAGGCATTGTCTGCATAGAACCAGTCATATGCTCTGTCGGATACATCCACAATATCACCGGCAAGCCATACTGCGTCGACTCTTCCCACTGCACTCATTACTGCCTCAATATTGGCAGCACACATCTGCTTAATCTGATGGTCCGATGTGAGCAGCACCTTAACATTTGTTCCCTTTGCAGGATTGGATGCAAGTGAATACATTCTGCTCTTCTTACCATCACTCTGAATCTTATATAGGACTCTGTTAGCATTCCTTCCAGTATTCACCGGAAGTCCCTCTATAAGAGCAACATGCTTATAGATGTTGGCATCAATACTCGCATCATTCGCAGTAGCTTCTGTCTTACCACCTCTTAATCTGCTCATCTTAACAGTGGTAGCCTTGACAGTTCTTGTAGGCTCAGTCGCTGGTCCATCCTCAAAAAGCATAACCTCATGATTCTTACCTTCTCCTTCTGTGAACCACTGGACATATACGCTTGTATCTCCTGGATTCTGAAGCATTGGCTCTGACATCATGAAGCCTTCTGCCGATATATCCATCTTACACATTCCAATACTCACTGTTCCTACTGCAATTGCCAGTACTATGTATTCAATTATTCTGCTAACACTTAATCTTTTCATCTTTACCAAATATATAAATCCCATGAGTAAGAATACTCATGGGATTCATTAATACCTTTTATTCTTCTGTTGTCTCTGTAGCTTCAACAGCGGCTTCTTCAGGTGTCTCTGTCTCTTCAACACCTTCAACATCAGCATCAAACTCATCGTCATCGCTTAAGTCAAATGTATCAGCGAGCTTATAATCTGTACTGAGCTTTACATCTCTGTAACGCTTCATACCAGTACCAGCTGGAATAAGCTTACCAATGATAACGTTCTCCTTAAGTCCAACGAGGTGATCAACCTTACCCTTAATAGCTGCTTCAGTAAGAACCTTTGTTGTCTCCTGGAATGAAGCTGCTGAAAGGAATGACTCTGTAGCAAGAGCTGCCTTAGTAATACCAAGCATAATCTGTGTTCCTGTTGGAACTTCCTTGCCCTCTGCTGTTAAGCGCTCAACTGCATCCTCGAAATCAAGCACATCCATAAGTGTACCTGGGAGAACATCAGCATCACCATTCTCTTCAACTCTGATCTTCTTGAGCATCTGACGAACGATAACCTCGATATGCTTATCAGCGATATCAACACCCTGGAGACGGTATACACGCTGTACTTCTCTAAGCATGTAATCCTGTACTGCACGAACACCCTTAATCTTAAGGAGGTCATGTGGGTTAATAGAACCTTCTGTTAACTCATCACCAGCTTCAAGGATGGCACCATCTAATACCTTAATACGTGAACCATATGGGATGAGGTATGCCTTCTGCTCACCTGTCTCCTCATTTGTAATGATAATCTCACGCTTCTTCTTAGTATCTCTTATCTCAACCTTACCACCGAACTCAGCGATAATAGCAAGTCCCTTTGGCTTACGAGCCTCGAAAAGCTCTTCTACTCTAGGAAGACCCTGTGTAATATCGTCACCGGCTACACCACCAGTATGGAAAGTTCTCATAGTAAGCTGTGTACCAGGCTCACCGATTGACTGAGCTGCGATAATACCAACAGCCTCACCAACCTGAACTGCCTCACCAGTTGCCATGTTAGCTCCATAACACTTAGAACAGATTCCTGAATGAGAGTGACAGGTAAGAATTGTACGAATCTTAACTTCCTCTATTCCATTATCAATGATCTTCTTAGCTCTTGATGGTGTAATCATATGATTCTTCTTAACGATTACATTACCATCATTATCCTGAATCTCCTCACAAGAATATCTTCCTGTGATACGATCCTTAAGGCTTTCAATCATTTCCTTACCATTTGTGAAGGCCTTAACCTTCATTCCGTAGATATCATCTCTGCCTTCGCAGCAATCCATCTCACGAATGATAAGTTCCTGTGATACGTCAACCATTCGTCTGGTTAAGTAACCAGAGTCGGCTGTACGAAGAGCTGTATCTGAAAGTCCCTTTCTAGCACCATGAGCTGACATGAAGTATTCGAGTACGTCAAGACCCTCACGGAAGTTAGACTTGATAGGAAGCTCGATTGTACGACCTGTTGTATCAGCCATAAGTCCACGCATACCTGCAAGCTGCTTGATCTGCTGGTTAGAACCACGGGCTCCTGAGTCAGCCATCATGAAGATGTTGTTGTACTTATCAAGACCATCAAGAAGTTCCTTAGTAAGTCTTCCATCGATCTCATTCCATGTATCAACTACTGCTCTGTAACGCTCTTCTTCTGTTACAAGACCTCTACGGAAGTCGCTTGCAATCTTATCAACTGTAGCCTGTGCTTCAGCAAGAAGTGCTGGCTTAGAAGCAGGTACTGTCATATCTGAAATAGATACTGTCATAGCTGCTCTTGTTGAGTACTTGTAACCTGTTGCCTTAATATCATCAAGTACCTCTGCTGTTACAGATGCACCATGTGTATTAATTACATTCTCAAGAAGCTTCTTAAGCTGCTTCTTACCTACGTGGAAGTCAACCTCAAGTAAAAGCTCATTACCTGGAATTGTTCTGTCCACATATCCAAGATCCTGTGGAAGGATCTCATTGAAAAGGAATCTACCAAGTGTTGACTCAACGATACCTGTTATCTCTTCACCGTCGATTTCCTTTGTTACTCTAACCTTAATACGTGAATGAAGTGTAATAACCTTATTCTCGTATGCGAGGATTGCTTCGTTAAGGCTTGTGAAGCACATACCCTCACCTGGCTCAGCATACTTATCGCCAACAGAGAATCCTCTCTCCTGTGTAAGATAGTAGATACCAAGGACCATATCCTGTGATGGAACGGCTACTGGACCACCGTCTGATGGCTTAAGTAAGTTGTTAGGTGACAGAAGTAAGAATCTACACTCTGCCTGAGCTTCAACCGAAAGTGGAAGATGAACAGCCATCTGGTCACCATCGAAGTCAGCGTTGAAGGCTGTACATACAAGTGGATGAAGCTTAATAGCCTTACCTTCTACAAGGATTGGCTCGAATGCCTGAATACCAAGTCTATGAAGTGTAGGAGCACGGTTAAGCATAACTGGATGCTCCTTAATAACTTCTTCGAGAACATCCCATACGCAAGTATCGAGTCTCTCAACAAGCTTCTTAGCATTCTTAATATTCTGTGAGATACCACGGCATACAAGCTCCTTCATAACGAAAGGCTTGAATAACTCGATAGCCATCTCCTTAGGAAGACCACACTGATAAATCTTAAGTTCTGGTCCTACTACGATAACTGAACGTCCAGAGTAGTCTACTCTCTTACCAAGGAGGTTCTGACGGAATCTACCGCCCTTACCCTTTAACATATCAGAAAGTGACTTAAGTGCTCTGTTACCAGGTCCTGTTACAGGACGTCCACGTCTACCATTATCGATAAGAGCATCTACAGCTTCCTGTAACATTCTCTTCTCGTTACGTACAATAATGTCAGGAGCACCAAGCTCTAACAGTCTCTTAAGACGGTTATTACGGTTGATGATTCTTCTGTAAAGATCATTAAGATCTGATGTAGCGAATCTTCCACCATCAAGCTGTACCATAGGACGAAGATCTGGTGGGATAACTGGGATAGCATCCATAATCATCCATGCTGGATCATTACCAGACTCCTTGAAAGCCTCAACAACTTCAAGTCTCTTAATAATCTTAGCTCTCTTCTGGCCTGTTGATTCCTCAAGACCAGCTCTAAGCTCTTCTGACTCCTTATCAAGGTCAATATCATTAAGTAATTCCTTGATAGACTCTGCTCCCATACCTACACGGAACTTATTGCCCCATGTCTCTCTGGCATCAGAATATTCCTTCTCAGAAAGTACCTGCTTGTACTGAAGATCAGTCTCGCCTGCATCAAGTACTATGTATGATGCAAAGTAAAGTACCTTCTCTAATACTCTTGGTGAAAGGTCTAAGATAAGACCCATACGGCTTGGGATGCCCTTAAAGTACCAGATATGAGAAACAGGAGCTGCAAGCTCGATGTGTCCCATACGCTCTCTACGAACATTAGCCTTTGTAACCTCAACACCACAACGGTCACAGATTACACCCTTATAACGGATTTTCTTATACTTACCACAATGACACTCCCAATCCTTGCTTGGTCCGAAAATCTTCTCGCAGAACAGACCATCTCTTTCTGGCTTAAGTGTTCTGTAGTTGATTGTCTCAGGCTTGGTAACCTCACCTCTTGACCACTCTCTGATTCTCTCAGGTGAAGCGAGACCAATCTGAATAGCATCGAATGTCATTGGTTGATATGATTCCTGCTTAATTACAGCCATTTTACTCCTCCAGTCACGAGCATTTTCGCTCGGATACATTACTCAAAATCTTCGTCAGCAGTAGCAACAAAATCATCTTCTGCGCTAGTCAGATCGCCGTCTTCGTTGAACTCCTGCTTCTGATAGCCGTGAGCTGAGAATGATTCATCCTCTCGATTACGTCTGTCGTCGCCCATAATGCTACGGTAGTCAGTATCTGTATAATCAACTGATTCCATAATCTGAACTTCTTCGCCAGCTACATCAAGAACTCTTACATCGAGACCAAGTGACTGAAGCTCCTTAAGCATAACCTTGAATGACTCAGGGATACCTGCCTCTGGAACGTTCTCGCCCTTA
>JAZLFL010000271.1:0-6483 GCA_045615825.1 Lachnospiraceae bacterium | reverse complement strand
CGGTTCTTCTTGTCAAGTGTTCTGTGGAATACCGGAGTATGGCGTACGCCATACGAGGATATGCCGCGAAAGACACTTGACAAGAATTAGAACCGCTGTAGCTATAATCTCGAAAGAGAATTAAGATATAGCTAGCCGCTCCAAGTGGCACTTCGTTTGCCGCTTGGAGCTGTGTGGTTCTGCAAAGCAGACCCAGACAATTCCCAATTTATTGACTTAAAAAATACCCATGCATATTTTTTCAATACACATGGGTACCATAAACATAAATTGATTTTCTCAAATAATTATTCTACTACAAATTACTTTGCATTAATGTAATTTACTAATCCCTCAGCCTTGATAATCTTCTGCATGAACTCGGGGAAAGGCTGTCCCTTAAAGGTTGTGCCTTTAGTAACATTAGTGATTACACCACTATCGAAATCAACCTCAACCTCATCTCCTGCCTCGATGCCCTTACTTGCCTCAGGACACTCAACGATAGGAAGTCCGATATTGATTGCATTTCTGTAAAAGATTCTAGCAAATGTCTCTGCAATAACACAGCTGACACCACTTGCCTTAATGGCGATAGGTGCATGCTCTCTTGATGATCCGCATCCAAAGTTCTTATCTGCTACGATGATATCTCCAGCTTTAACATTCTTTACAAAGTTAACATCGATATCTTCCATACAGTGAGTAGCAAGCTCCTTAGGATCAGATGAATTAAGATATCTTGCAGGGATAATTACGTCTGTATCTACATTATCTCCGTATCTAAATACGCTTCCGTGTGCTTTCATTTTAATTCTCCTTATAACTGATCAGGTCCTGTAATCTTACCTGTGATTGCGCTTGCTGCAGCAACTGCAGGGCTTGCGAGATAAACCTCAGACTCTACGTGTCCCATACGTCCAACAAAGTTACGGTTGGTTGTAGAGATACATCTCTCACCAGCTGCTAAAATTCCCATGTATCCACCGAGACAAGGTCCACAGGTAGGAGTACTTACGATTGCTCCTGCCTTAATAAAGGTCTCGAGATAACCAGCCTTCATAGCATCTAAGTATACCTGCTGAGTTGCAGGGATTACGATTACTCTGATTCCCTTCTTAACATGACGTCCCTCTAAAATCTCTGCTGCTGTCTTGATGTCCTCGAGACGACCATTAGTACATGAACCAATAACAACCTGGTCAATTGCAACATCACCAACCTCATCAATAGTCTTGGTATTCTCAGGAAGATGAGGGAATGAAACAGTTGACTTAAGTGTGCTTAAATCAATAGTGATTTCTCTAACATACTCTGCATCTGCATCCGCTTCAAAAATCTCATACTCTCTCTTTGAGTGCTCCTTCATATATGCAATTGCAAGCTCATCTACAGGGAAGATACCATTCTTAGCACCAGCCTCGATAGCCATGTTTGCGATAGTAAATCTGTCATCCATGTTAAGGTTTGCAATACCATCTCCAACAAACTCAAGAGACTGATAAAGTGCACCATCAACACCAATTTCTCCAATAAGGTGAAGGATTACATCCTTACCACTTACGTATTTCTTAGGCTTACCTGTGATAACAACCTTAATGGCTGAAGGCACCTTAAACCATGCCTTACCTGTAGCCATTCCGGCAGCCATATCAGTTGAACCAACACCTGTTGAGAATGCACCTAATGCTCCGTATGTACAGGTATGTGAGTCAGCACCGATTACAACGTCACCAGCAACAGTAAGTCCTTTTTCAGGAAGAAGTGCATGCTCGATACCCATCTCTCCCACATCAAAAAAGTTAGTAATAGAATTAGCACAAGCAAACTCTCTAACGCACTTACAGTGCTCAGCTGACTTGATATCCTTGTTGGGTACAAAGTGGTCCATAACAAGAGCAATCTTATCCTTGTCAAAGACACCATCTGTATCCATCTTCTTAATCTCGTTAATAGCAACGGGTGATGTAATATCATTACCCAGTACCAAATCCAGCTTTGCCTCGATGAGCTGACCAGCTACTACACTGTCCAGTCCAGCGTGCTTAGCGAGGATTTTTTGAGTCATAGTCATTCCCATGGCTTCACCTCCATTTTAATTATTTATCGGAAATCTTAGCATGCATTGACTGAAGTGAGTGAACCTCGCCAACACCATTTTTGATTGCATCTAATACTCCCTCTGCGGTAGCCTTAGCAGCTGCCATAGTTGTCATATAAGGAATCTTAGCCTTGATAGCAGCCTTTCTAAGGTAACTATCATCATTTACACTCTCATCACCAGCAGGTGTATTAATTACTATATCAATATCTCCATTTGTAATGAGGTCTAAGAGGTTAGGTCTGCCCTCGCTGAGCTTATTAACCTTCTCACAGGTTACACCATTTCCGCTTAAGAGGTCATAGGTCTTACCTGTCGCGTAAATCTTAAACTTAGCCTCTTCAAAAATCTTAGCAATCTCTGTAACCTCAGGCTTATCCTTGCTATTTACAGAGATAAGAACTGATCCCTTAGTAGGAAGAGATGTCTTAGTTGCTTCCTGCGCTCTAAAGAATGCTCCACCGACATTTGCTGAAAGTCCTAAAACCTCTCCTGTAGATCTCATCTCAGGTCCAAGGATAGGGTCAACCTCCTGGAACATATTGAAGGGGAATACCGCTTCCTTAACACCATAGTAAGGAATGTTCTTCTCCTTAAGCTCAGGAACAGGTGACTTCTTACCAGTAAACTCAGATGTAATAATCTCTGTTGCAAGAGGCACCATTCTGATGTTACATACCTTTGATACAAGAGGAACTGTACGGCTGGCTCTGGGATTTGCCTCGAGTACATATACCACACCATCTTCGATAGCGTACTGCATATTCATGAGTCCCTTTACGCCCATCTCCTCTGCGATTTTTCTTGTGTACTCCTTAATAGTAGCAACATTCTCATCACTGAGATGCTTTGAAGGAATGATACATGCAGAGTCTCCTGAGTGGATACCTGCGAGCTCAATGTGCTCCATAACTGCAGGTACATAAGCATGTGTTCCATCACTGATAGCATCAGCCTCACACTCTGTTGCATGATTAAGGAATCTGTCAATAAGGATAGGTCTGTCAGGTGTAACACCTACAGCTGCAGCCATATATCCCTTCATATTGTTATCGTCATAGACAACTTCCATTCCACGTCCTCCAAGTACGTATGAAGGACGAACCATTACGGGGTAACCAATCTTATGAGCGATTTCTAGTGCTTCCTCAACAGTAGAAGCCATTCCTGACTCTGCCATGGGAATCTCGAGCTTTTCCATCATTGCTCTAAAGAGATCTCTGTCCTCTGCAAGATCAATAACCTCAGGAGCTGTTCCTAAAATCTTAACTCCATTCTTCTGGAGGTCTGCTGCGATATTAAGAGGTGTCTGTCCACCAAACTGAGCGATTACACCAACAGGCTGCTCCTTCTTATAAATAGAAAGTACATCCTCAAGAGTAAGAGGCTCAAAATAAAGCTTATCTGATGTATCATAATCTGTTGATACAGTCTCAGGGTTACAGTTTACAATGATTGTCTCAAAGCCGAGCTTTTTAAGTGCCATTGCTGCATGTACACAGCAGTAGTCAAACTCGATACCCTGTCCAATTCTGTTAGGACCACCACCTAAGATCATTACCTTCTGTTTGTCTGTCTTAACAGGATTCTTATCAGGAGCATTGTATGTAGAATAATAGTAAGCGCTGTCCTTAGTTCCACTTACGTGAACACCTTCCCAGGCCTCCTCTACACCAATAGCAATTCGTCTATTTCTGAGGTTATCCTCTGTATCGCCAGTAAGGATACTTAAGTACTTATCAGAGAATCCATCCTTCTTAGCCTTAGTAAGTGCCTCATCAGAGAGATTCTTACCAGCAGCGGTAATCTCCTTCTCCTCATTAACGAGCTCAAGCATCTGCTCAATAAAGTACTCTTTTACATATGTAGCCTTAGCGATTTCCTCTACAGTAGCACCCTTCTTTAATGCCTCATACATTGCGAAGTGTCTCTCTGAGTTGGGAGTAAGTAACATCTTAAGGAGCTCGTCCTTGCTCATAGCCTCGAGCTTAGCAATATGTCCCAGTCCATAGCGTCCTGTCTCAAGTGAACGAATAGCCTTCTGGAATGCTTCCTTATAATTCTTACCGATACTCATTACCTCACCAACGGCGCGCATCTGAGTACCAAGCTTATCCTCAACGCCCTTAAACTTCTCAAATGCCCAACGAGCAAACTTGAGAACGACATACTCTCCATCAGGAACATATTTATCAAGTGTTCCATACTTACCACAGGGAATATCTGCAAGTGTAAGTCCTGTTGCAAGCATTGCTGAAACAAGAGCGATAGGGAAGCCTGTTGCCTTGCTGGCAAGTGCTGATGAACGAGATGTTCTAGGATTAATCTCAATAACAACTATTCTGTCAGAAACAGGATCATGAGCAAACTGTACGTTTGTTCCACCAATAACCTGTACCTTATCTACGATTGCGTATGCCTGCTTCTGAAGCTTCTTCTGTGTCTCTTCAGAAATTGTAAGCATAGGAGCCGCACAGAAAGAATCTCCTGTATGAACTCCGATAGGATCAATGTTTTCGATAAAGCAAACGGTAATCATATTACCATCTTTATCACGAACGACCTCTAACTCAAGCTCTTCCCAGCCGAGGATACTCTCCTCAACAAGAACCTGATGTACAAGTGAAGCAGCAAGACCTCTGGCACAAACAGTCTTGAGCTCCTCTTTGTTATATACAAGTCCGCCACCGGCTCCACCCATGGTGTATGCAGGACGTAAAACTACGGGATACTTTAATTTGTCAGCAATCGCAAGAGCCTCATCAACTGAGTATGCAACCTCTGATCTGGGCATCTCAATACCAAGCTCATTCATGGTGTTCTTAAACTCGATTCTGTCCTCACCACGCTCGATTGCATCAACCTGAACTCCGATTACCTTTACATTGTATTTATCTAAGATACCAGCATTTGCAAGCTCTGAACAAAGGTTAAGTCCGCTCTGTCCTCCAAGGTTAGGAAGAAGTGCGTCGGGTCTCTCCTTTGCAATAATCTGCTCAAGTCTCTCAACATTAAGAGGCTCAATATAGGTTACATCTGCCATCTCAGGGTCTGTCATAATTGTAGCGGGATTTGAGTTAACCAGTACAATCTCATAACCCAAATTTCTAAGTGCTTTACATGCCTGTGTTCCTGAATAATCAAACTCGCAAGCCTGTCCAATAATGATAGGACCTGAGCCTATAATCAGTACCTTGTGAATATCAGTTCTCTGTGCCATTTTCTTATTTCCCTTCGTTATGAATTTTATTTTTGCTTAAATCTTCAATATTATGCCACTTCTAATTTTATTTTTCAATAATATAGAAGTAAAAAATACAATTTCATCCATAAAAAAATTATATTCTAACGCCAATATTTATGTCAAAATTGACCAAACCACAACGCCACGCACTTCACAAGTGGCCATGTGAAATATACAAAAAAGCGCAAGACCTTTATCTAGCCTTGCGCTTAAAATATTATGCTTCTAGCTTGATTACTTTCTTAGGACACTTAGCTACACATGTGCCACAGTGAGTACACTTCTCATAATCAATTCTTGCAATATTATCAATAACTGTAATAGCACCAGCCTCACAGTTCTTTTCGCAGAGATGACAACCGATACACCCTGCTCCACAGGCATCAATAACTGCCTTACCAGTATTCTTAGATGAACAACGAACCACGTATTTAGCATCATAAGGAATAAGCTCAATAAGCGACTTGGGACAGGTTGCAACACACTTACCACAAGCCTTACAAGCATCCTTATCAACCTTGGCAGTACCATCAATTATATGAATAGCATCAAAGGCACAGGCCTTTACACATGAGCCATATCCAAGACATCCAAAGTTACATGATCTGGGACCACCATTAGGAACATATGCCATAGCACGGCAATCCTGAAGTCCAGTGTAAACGTAGTCTGTCTTAGTCTGCTCAGGATTTCCAGCACACTTTACATAGGCAACCATTCTCTTGCCCTCTGTTGCTTCTACTCCCATGATAGCACTAATCTGATTTGCAACTGCAGAGCCTCCAACTGGACACTGATTTACAGGTGCCTCGCCCTTAGCAATAGCTCCAGCAAGAGCACTACATCCAGCAAATCCACATCCACCACAGTTATTACCAGGAAGAACACCAGTAATGGCTACTTCCTTTTCATCAACCTCAACTGCGAGCTTCTTACCAGCAACGCCAAGGAAGATTCCAATTATAATTCCAAGCACACCTACAACGGCAGCTGCAATAATAACTCCTGTCATATTCTATCCTCTCTATACTTTCTTATTTATTTTGCACAAAAAAGCTTGTATTTAAGCCATTCGCACAATGGTTAATCAAGTTACAAACAACGATAAGCATTTAATAATGGGCGAAAACTGTGTCATTTCAGGTCCAATGCACATGTG
>JAZLFL010000270.1:0-3298 GCA_045615825.1 Lachnospiraceae bacterium | reverse complement strand
ATATCTGATGACATACTCACTAAAGATGAGATAGCAGAAAAGTGGGTTAAGTAGATAATATATTAACGGAATTACGAGGAGAAAAATGAAAGCAATTAAGGAAAAGGGATTAGGAATTGTACTTTGCATAGAACTTGCAGCACTTGCGACTGTCCTTGCGAACATCAGGATTGGCAAGGTATCATTCGAGATTATCGGAGCACCGGTTTTTGCCATTCTTATTGGTATGATTATTACATTAATTAATGGTGGAATTGCAGGCAGTGATAAGTTTAGTACTGGCATTAAGTTCACATCCAAGAAGATTCTTCAGTGGGCAGTTATTATTTTAGGCTTCTCGCTTAACATGACTACGATTGTGAAGGTGGGCGGCCGAAGCCTGCCAATAATTGTATCGACAATTGCCACATCACTGATTGTTTCATACATTATGATGAAGGTACTCAAGATGGATTCTAAGGTATCGACATTAATCGGTGTAGGTTCATCAATCTGCGGCGGTTCAGCTGTTGCAGCGACAGCCCCGGTTATTGAGGCAGATGACAAGGAGGTTGCACAGTCAATCTCGGTTATTTTCCTGTTCAATGTACTTGCAGCGCTTATCTTCCCAACGCTGGGTCATGCGATTGGACTAGGTAGCGAAGGATTTGCGATTTTTGCGGGAACAGCGGTTAATGATACATCGTCTGTTACGGCAGCAGCATCAACAGCAGAAAGTATTTACGGCGTTGATGGTATCCTTTCGGCAGCAGTTACAGTTAAGCTGACACGAACACTTGCAATTATTCCAATCACACTTGTGCTTGCGCTTTACAGAGCAGCCAAGGCTAAGAAGGAAGGCGGACAGGGTAACGGATATTCATTTAAGAAGGTATTCCCGTTCTTCATCCTATATTTCATCGCAGCTGCAATCATCACAACAATCGTTGGTATTATGCCAGTAAGTGCCTTCACAGCATTCTATCTGGGAAGCTTTGTAAAGGCTATGAAGTGGTTGGCGAAGTTCTTCATCGCGATGGCGATGGGTGCAATTGGACTGAATACCAATATTGTTGAGCTTATTAAGAAGGGCGGAAAGCCAATTCTGATGGGCTTCACATGCTGGGTATGCATCACAATAGTGTCGATTGTAATGCAGCTACTTACAGGAGTTTTCTATACTAATATCTAACACGGAAAGACGAAAGAGACGTTATAATGTGATTGCCCACTGGGCAGGCAAGGAGAATACATATGAACGATCAGCTTAACGAAGCGCTCTCAATGGAAGAGCTTGAAGGAGTTACCGGTGGCGTGACAATGAAGGGCAGAACAATGAAGCACAGAAGCGAAGCACCTAATTATATGGATATATACTGCACTTGTGGCACCATTAATAAGGTGGATATCAACAAGTACACCTTCGTATGCTCGAAGTGTCACAGACTACAGGAAATCAGCGGCTAATGAATCTGTTAACGATTAAGGGATTAAGCAAGATATATACGGATCGCAATCTCTTCGAAGGCATTGACTTCAGCGTAGAAGAAGGGGATAAAATTGGTGTCATTGGCATTAATGGTACCGGTAAGTCTACGCTTCTTCGTATTGTTGCCGGTATCGAAGAGGGTGATGAAGGTGAATATACCAAGGGTAATAATGTAGTGATTAATTACCTTCCACAGAATCCGGAATTCGAGAAGGGCACAACCATTTATGATTATGTTATTAAGAAGAATATGGATGCCCATGAGAACTTCGGTATCGAGGGAGAGGCCAAGACAATCCTTCATGAACTGGGCTTCGACGATATATATGCCGTTATTGACAATCTCTCCGGTGGTCAGAAGAAGAAGGTGGCCTTAGCAGGCGCGTTATTATCCAGGGATGAGATATTGATATTGGATGAGCCTACCAACCACCTGGATAACTATATGACCGAGTGGCTTGAGGAGTGGCTTAAGAAGTACAAGGGCGCGCTGATCATGGTTACTCATGACAGATATTTCTTAGACCTTGTATGTAATAAGATCGTCGAGATAGATAAGGGTAAGCTATATACCTACAATACTAATTATGAAGGCTTCCTTGCACTCAAGGCAGAGAGGGAGGCTATGGCACTGTCCACCCAGGCCAAGCATGCCAATATGCTTCGTAAGGAGCTTGCGTGGATGCAGCGTGGAGCAAGAGCCAGAACAACCAAGCAGAAGGCGCATATCGCCCGCTTCGAGGCCCTTAGAGATGAGGAGAAGGTCAAGATTGATGAGCAGACAGAGATATTCTCTGTATCATCAAGACTTGGTAAGAAGACCATTGAGCTTCATAATATCTCCAAGAGCTTTGGTGACAGAACACTTATCAGGGACTTTACATACACATTCCTTAAGGATGACAGGATAGGAATATTAGGCCCTAATGGCTGTGGTAAGACAACACTCATCCGTACCATCATGGAGGAATATAAGCCCGATGCCGGTCATATCGAGATAGGTGAGACGGTTAAGATTGGATACTATGCTCAGGAAGCGGAGGGCATGGACCATAACGAGAAGGTCATAGATTATATCAAGGACACTGCGGAATACATCCGGACCGAGGATGGCGGATACATCTCGGCGTCACAGATGTTAGAGCGGTTTCTTTTCCCAGGTGCACTTCAGTATCAGAAGATAGAGAAGCTGTCCGGTGGCGAGAAGAGGAGGCTCTATCTTGCCAAGGTGCTAATGGAGGCTCCGAATGTGCTTATCCTAGATGAGCCGACCAATGACCTTGATATCTCCACATTGTGCATCCTGGAGGACTATCTGGATTCGTTCCCGGGTATCCTTATAACGGTGTCCCACGATAGATATTTTCTGGATCGTGTGGCCAGAAGAATGCTTACTTTTGAAAAAGATGGTGAGATTAAGCTCTTTAACGGCAGCTACACTGAGTATTACCAGTCGCATGTGCGTCCGGAACCAGTGATTAATACAGCTACCAATCCTGATGGTGCCGAGGAGTACAGGCGTCAGAAGGAAGAGAAGAAGAATAAGAAGTTAAAGCTTACATTCGCGGAACAGCGTGAATATGAGCATATAGAGGATGATATAGCGGAGCTTGAGGATAAGATCGAGGCAGTGACTAAGGAGCTTGCAGATCCTAAGATTGCGACAGACTTCATTAAGCTGACAGAGCTGTCTCATAAGAAGGAAGAGCTTGAGGCAGGTCTTGAAGAGAAGATGGAACGCAATATGTATCTTGATGACCTGGTGGCAAGAATTAATGCCGAGAATCAGTAAATAAACGCAAAAAATCGCGTAAAATAGCTATTTTAGGG
>JAZLFL010000269.1:0-3777 GCA_045615825.1 Lachnospiraceae bacterium | reverse complement strand
GTGCGTAGGCTCGGTATTACAGTGGACTATAACACAATCGGTAAGCTTAAATATCTGCTGGCAAGCAATAATATTATTGTGGTGGATGAACAGTATACGGATATGGTCAAGATAATTGTGGCAGTTCCCGTGGATGAGCTTACACGAGTGACTGACCAGATTACAGACAGTACTGGCGGAAGAGCAGTGTATGATGAACAGGAACTTGAGTATATAGAGGTTGATCTGTAGAGGATTTGGCTCTGGTGATTGATGTCAAGCATTTTGGTCTGGTAATTGATTAACACTTATATGCGTGAAAGGTAGAATGAAAGTTGGCGCGATAAGACTTTGTAGTATGTTAGGAGGTGATCAATATGAAACAAACAATTACATCTAAAGATGTTCCTCTCCCTGGGCGGTGTAGCATATTGATCAGTGGAAAAAGGAGCATACTATGGAGAATATTATTGAAATAGAAGAGATTAGAAGTCTTCTTGAGACTAAGCAGTATACCCGTCTTCGTCAGAAGCTGTCGGAGATGATTGCTGCGGATGTAGCTTCTGTTCTTGAGGATCTTGAAGAAGAAGAACAGATGAAGGTCTTCCGTATCCTTCCTAAGGATATGGCAGCAGAGGTATTTTCTTATATTGATGTGCAGGTACAGCAGTATATCATTGTATCCATGTCAGAGCGTGATGCTGGTAACATTATCGATAACCTGATGGCTGATGATGCTACGGATCTGTTAGAGGAGATGCCAGCTAATATTGTTAAGAAGCTTTTGGCCGCAGCGAGCCCTGAGACCAGAAGAGATATTAATAACCTGTTAAGATACCCGGAGGATTCAGCCGGAAGTATCATGACTGTCGAGTTCGTAGACCTTAAGGAGAACTTAACAGTTGAACAGTCTATTGAGAGAATCCGTAATGTCGGAGTTGATAGTGAGACTATCAATATCTGCTACGTACTTGATGTAAGAAGAAAGCTTGTAGGTACAGTTGCATTAAGATATCTGCTCTTAAGTCAGCCGGATGAGATTATCGGCGACATCATGAATGAGAATGTCATCTCAATCAATACCATGATGGACCAGGAGGAGGTTGCCAGACGATTCCAGAAGTACGACTTTACAGCCATGCCGGTTGTAGATAATGAGGACAGACTTGTCGGAATCATCACTGTCGATGATATCGTGGATATCATGGAGCAGGAGGCTACCGAGGATATTGAGAAGATGGCCGCTATCGTGCCTACTGATAAGTCATACATGAGAACAGGAGTATTTGAGACCTGGAAGAGTAGAATACCATGGCTTCTCCTGCTTATGATCTCAGCAACATTTACGGGTAAGATTATCAGTAGCTTCGAGGATGCACTTAGTGTATATGTGGTCCTTACCGCATTCATACCAATGCTTATGGATACCGGCGGTAACGCGGGTGGACAGGCATCAGTAACAATCATCCGTGGACTTTCGCTGGATGATATCGAGTTTTCAGATATCTTCAAGGTAATCTGGAAAGAGATAAGAGTTGCAGCTTTGTGTGGTATTACACTGGCAGTTGCCAATTTTGCAAAGCTCCTCTTAATTGACAGAGTAGGACTTAATGTTGCAGCAGTAGTCTGCCTTACTCTTGTTGCAGTTGTATTAATAGCTAAGATAGTCGGATGTACACTTCCTATGTTCGCTAAGAAGCTTGGATTTGACCCGGCAGTTATGGCATCACCATTCATCACAACAATCGTTGATGCAATATCACTTCTTATCTACTTCAACATCGCAACAACACTACTCGGTTTATAATTTAACTACGATGATATTAAAATAAAATAAGCACCCAGGAGTCCCCTCCGGCTGCGGTTTCAATACTGGCCACCACGTTAAGTAGTGGCGCAGCCTGCAGCGCGGCCAACGCTCCTGGGTGCTTATTATTTTATATCATCTAGTTATTCTTATTAAATCCTGAACGCTTGCGCATGAGGGAATCAAGAATCTTCTTGCGGATTCGTAAGTTGTCCGGTGTAACCTCTAACAGCTCGTCGGTGTCGATGAATTCAAGGGCCTGCTCGAGAGAGAGTACCTTCTTAGGTGTAAGTCTTAAGGCTTCGTCAGCGCTTGAAGAACGAGTGTTAGTAAGCTGTTTCTTCTTGCAGACATTGATCTCAATGTCCTCAGTTTTACCAGTCTGACCAATTACCATTCCTGCATATACCTTCTCACCTGGCTCGATGAAGAGAGTACCACGCTCCTGAGCATTAAACAGACCATATGTGATAGCCTCACCTGCCTCGAAAGCGATGAGTGAGCCCTGCTTACGGTAAGACATATCTCCCTTGTATGGGCCGTAGCCGTCGAAGGTAGTATTGAGGATTCCGTTACCCTTGGTATCTGTCATGAACTCACCTCTGTAACCAATAAGTCCACGGGATGGAATCTCGAACTCAAGTCTTGTATATCCACCACTGATTGATGACATACCCTGGAGTTCACCCTTTCTTGAAGAAAGCTTCTGGATAACTGAACCGGAGAATTCTTCTGGAACATCTACATAAGCGAGCTCCATTGGCTCTAACTTCTGGTTGCGGTCATCGTACTTATATAATACCTCTGCCTTACTAACAGCGAATTCATAGCCTTCACGACGCATATTCTCAATAAGTACTGAGAGGTGGAGCTCACCACGTCCTGATACCTTGAAGCAGTCGGTTGAATCTGTATCCTCAACTCGGAGTGATACATCGGTATTAAGCTCCTTGTAGAGTCTCTCACGGAGGTGTCTGCTTGTTACGAACTTACCTTCAAGACCAGCTAATGGTGAATCATTAACCATGAAGTTCATTGCTATGGTTGGCTCAGATATCTTCTGGAATGGTATCGCCTTAGGATCATCCAGGGATGCGAGAGTATCACCAATCTTAATATCTGTAATACCTGAGATAGCTACGATGGAACCGATGTCAGCCGATGCAACCTCGACCTTATTAAGTCCGTCGAACTCATATAATTTGGAAATCTTGACCTTTTTCTTAAAGTCTGGCTCATGGTGGTTAACGATATATACTTCCTGGTTAACCTTAATGGAACCATTATCTACCTTACCAACACCAATACGACCTACATATTCATTGTAGTCGATTGTACTGATAAGCACCTGTGTACCAGCCTCAGGATCACCAGTTGGAGCTGGAATGTAATCAAGGATTGTATCAAATAGCGGTACCATATTTACTCCTGGAACATTTAAATCAAGAGTAGAAGTACCAGCCTTGGCAGAAGCGAAGACGAATGGACAGTCAAGCTGCTCATCACTTGCCTCAAGATCGATAAACAGCTCGAGGACTTCGTCAATTACCTCTTCAGGTCTAGCCTCAGGGCGATCGATTTTGTTAATACATACGATAACCGGGAGATTAAGCTCAAGTGCCTTCTTCAATACGAATTTAGTCTGTGGCATTGTGCCCTCGAAGGCATCAACCACCAGGATAACGCCATTAACCATCTTAAGTACTCGCTCAACCTCGCCACCGAAGTCTGCATGGCCTGGAGTATCGATGATGTTAATCTTGGTATCCTTATATGTAATAGCAGTATTCTTGGAAAGAATTGTGATTCCACGTTCACGCTCGATATCATTGCTATCCATTACACGCTCAGCAACTTCCTGATTCTCTCTGAATACACCGGACTGCTTAAGCAGCTCATCTACAAGAGTTGTCTTGCCGTGATCTACGTGAGCAATGATAGCGATGTTACGAATGTCCTCTCTGGTCTGTACCATATATAGCTCCTTTTTC
>JAZLFL010000268.1:0-20078 GCA_045615825.1 Lachnospiraceae bacterium | reverse complement strand
ATTTTTGATTCCATGAGAAAGCTGGATATTTTGCAGATTTTTCTGGAGGATGACGAAGTTACGGAAATAATGATAAATGGTCCGGATAATATTTTTGTTGAAAGACGAGGTAGATTATATAAGACAAATTATAGATTCAGTAATGAAGAAGCATTAAGGAATGTAATTCAACAGATAGTAGCCAAATGTAACAGAGTAGTGAATGAGTCGCGGCCAATTGTTGACGCCAGGTTAATGGATGGATCCAGGGTAAATGTTGTACTCAGTCCCATCGCACTTAATGGTCCGATAATGACTATAAGACGATTTCCGGACAGGCCGTATCTGATGGAGGACTTAATCCGTATAGGAAGCATAACAGCAGAGGCTGCAGACTTCCTGCAGAGGCTGGTTATAGCGGGTTACAATATTATCATTTCAGGTGGTACAGGTTCAGGCAAAACCACATTTTTAAATGCCTTATCGGCATATATTCCTAGGGATGAACGAATAATAACAATTGAAGATAGTGCAGAGCTGCAAATACAGGGAATTGATAATCTGGTAAGAATGGAGACAAAAAATGCGAACGTGGATGGTGGTTTAATAATATCGATAAGGGACTTAATTAAGACAAGTCTGAGAATGAGGCCAAACAGAATAATCGTCGGAGAGGTACGAGGTGGTGAGGCTCTGGATATGATCGGATCTGCGATGAACTGTGGACATGATGGAAGCATGTCAACGATACATTCAAATAGCGCGGCGGATACATTACTCAGATTGGAAACAATGATGCTGATGGCAGCAGAATTGCCAGTCAGTGCCATTAGAAGACAAATCGGAAGCGGTGTAGACATTATTGTGCATCTGGGAAGAATGAGAGATAAAAGCCGTAAGGTGGTTGAAATAGTTGAACTGATTAATGGAACGGAAGATATAGTGGTGAACCCATTGTTTAAATTTGAGGAAAGAGCATCACAGGAAAAGTCGGTTGTGGATGGAGAATTGGTGAAGATGGGAGATCTGATTAATGAAGATAAACTCAAAAATGCTGGATTTTACTAAGACGATGTCAAAAAAGGAGATCGTCCTGTATTCATTGGAGGGATTGCTAATTTTGGTCGTATTTGCATATTTCTTCTACAGGTCGATTATATGGCTGATAATTCTTCTGCCTCTAATAGTGCTATTTCTAAATGTTAAATCGGACGAACTTGTTAAGAATAGGCAGTGGATTCTGCTTGTGCAGTTTAAGGAAATGATTATTTCTATGAACAGTTCAATTCAGGCGGGATATTCGGTCGAGACGTCCTGCGAGGTGGCAAGAGATGATATGCGTGATATGTATGGCAATAATTCCTATATTGTGACTGAGCTTAATCAGATTATCGGTGGACTTAAGAATAATATACCAATTGAATATCTTTTAAATAATATGGCGAAACATAACAATCTGGAAGAAATAGAAAGCTTTGCTAATCTGATGTCCACATATAAGAAAACGGGTGGAAATATAGTTGATATTATACAGACATATGTAGCGGTTATAGAGGATAAGGTATCGCTTCGGCAGGAGATAGAGACAATGATCAGTGCCAAGAAATATGAACAGAGAATAATGAATATTATTCCTTTTGTTATTCTATTCTATGTCAATATATCGAGCAGAGGATTTTTTGATGCACTGTATCATAACATTCCTGGCAATGCAGTCATGACAATAGTACTTGCGATATATCTGACTTCCATATACTGGTCAGGCAGGATAATAACTAATATTATTTGAGATTATGAAAAAAGTAGAAAGACTAATCAGTCGGTTAGCACTGAAAATATATGGATTATATATCGAAAATGCTGCGGATGGAGCGACTGGGGCAAGGAAGAAAATTGAAAAAGAAATGTCGCTTCTAAATCCTGGTACCAAAGCAGATGTACTTACCAAAGATTATTACATACAGAAAATAGTTCTTGTGCTGTATGTAGTATTTGCAGGAGCAGCCTTAATAATTTTGATAGTGGTAAGCGAGCTGACAAGTAAGTCAGTTAATGAGGATTACTCGGTAGCAAGGAATGAATTCGGATCTGGCAGTCAGTATTATGAACTGATTCCAAGGCTTGATGATTATGATTATGGAATTATAGATGTTGAAGTTAATGAGATAATTCCGTCAGGTGAAGAACTGGATGGGCTGATTGAAGAATTCTACAAAGCGCTGGAAACAATAATTCTTGATAAAAATGATAGTTTTGACTGTATAAGAAATGATTTAAACCTTGTGACGTATGTCGATGGTTATCCATTTACGGTGAGATGGGAACTGAGTAACTATGATGTTATGAATGAGAACGGAGAATTAAGTGAAGAGAAGCTTGAAGATGGAAGCATCAAGACGTCCATTAAAGCCATCATCAGTTATGGAGAGATAAGAAGAGAGAAAGAATACAGTCTTACCATTTTTTCAAAGGAATTAACGCATGATGAGAAAATGATGTCAGCTCTGTTGGAGGCCATAGACAAGAGTAATGATGATAATCCGGATAAAGCGGTGATGTACCTTCCACTGGAGATCAATGGTCAGGAAATTCATTGGGAGGAAAAAAGAGAGCATACAGCATATCTGATAATGGTCCTCATTAGCGTTCTGATACTGGGTGTATGGCGCGGAAAAGATATTGATCTTCATAAAAAGTATGAAGAAAGGAATCAGAATCTGCTGGACGCATATGCAGACATCATTTGTGAACTTGAAATGTATCTAAGTGCGGGGCTGACAATAAGGGGTGCGATAGAAAGAATCGACAGAAATTACAAAAAAAGAATTAACCAGAGCGGTCAACATGAGGCGGCGTATGAAGAACTGGCCATCTGTGTTAAGAGGCTGAGAGATGGAGCAAGTGAAGCTAACTGCTATGAACAGTGGGGATACAGATGTGGGCTTATTAACTATAGGAAGTTAGCATCTCTGCTATCGCAAAACCTGCGAAAGGGAACGGATGGTTTAATAACAGCATTGGAGAACGAAATGCGAATTGCATTTGAGGAGAGAAAGGCCATTATTAAGAAACGTGGTGAAGAAGCGCAAACTAAGCTGCTATTTCCAATGATGCTCATGCTCTCAGTTGTAATGATCATCATAATGATCCCTGCATATTTATCGTTCGGTATATAAAGGAGAAAGGAACAATATGAGAAGAGTATTTTTGAAATTACATAGTAATAAAGGTATGGGAACTGTTGAAGTGATACTTATCATTGTAGTTTTGATATCGCTTGTAATTATTTTTAAAAGTCAGTTAACCTCACTGGTCAATGGGATTTTTTCGAAAATAACCAGCACGGCTAACTCAATATAATGCATAAACAAGAGAGAGGGTATATTACCGTATACCTGTCGCTGATGACGGGAATACTTATACTTCTTTTTACGGTTATTTTATCTGGAATCAGACAGCAGACAATTAGATTTTCAGCAGAGTGTGTTATGGACATGGGACTTAATAGTATTTTCGCCGAATATCACAGGGCATTGTTTGAAAGATACGGACTATTATTTATTGATTCTTCATATGGCACGTCACAGGCATCTGAGAAGAAGACAGGGCAGCAGCTGCTTCACTATATGAATATAAATTTTGACAGTGACAGAAATGGGATGCTGGGGAAGTCAATAGTAAATCTTCGGGCTGACAATTGTGATGTGCTGGGAGCAAGTTATGCGTCTGATGGAAATGGAGAAGTATTAAGATACCAGATATCGCAACTGATGAAGAATAAGATGCTTATTGATCATTTTGATGATAGCAGTGCTGAGGTTGACATGGATGATCTAATAAACGGTTATGATGACTGCGTTGCCAGGCGAGATTCTGCAGGTGAGCAGATAGATGCGATAGTGGATGAGCTAAATAGCAATCTTGCAGAAGAGGAAGAACCTTATTCAGTCAGTAACCCGGCGGATGCAGTAGAACATCTGGGGAACGATTCGGTCCTGTTCTACGCAATAGGTGACTCGATTGACATGCCTATGTCATACATTAATCAAAACGATTACATCAGCAGGAGAGGGTATGTTTCTGGTGCTGGATTAAGAGACAGTCAGAGAAGTAGTCTGGTTAGTGATAAGGCACTGTTAATTGCTTATCTGAACAGGGTATGCGGTTACTACGGGAATGAGAGAGAGGATTCCAGGCTTCAGTTTCAGCTGGAGTATATAATTGCCAACGAAGATTCGGACAAGGAGAATCTATCTGAAGTAGCAAAGTATATTTTTATGTCCAGATATCCCATAAATATGGCATATCTGCTTACCAGTCCGGCTAAAAAGGCAGAGGCAGAGGTTATGGCAATGGCAGCAGCATCAGCTATCCTAAGTCCGGAGCTGACGGAAGCTATAACGTATTCTATTCTGTTTGCCTGGGGATATGCTGAAAGTGCTAAGGATGTCCGGATGGTATTTGACGGGCATTCGATTCCGATGGTTAAAACAGATGTCAGTTGGAATACACCTCTTTCGCAAATGGTTAATTTTAAATCATATTTAAGTGTTTATAACGTCACAGGCGGTCAGCTGGATTATAAGAAATACCTTCGTGGATTACTTGTAATGAAAAACCTTGATGACCTTAGCCTAAGGCTGATGGATATTATGGAAATGGATATTCGAAAAACTAATGGGAATGCGGATTTTGAATGTAATAATTTAATATATCAGCTGACCGCCGACGTTAATTTATCAAGTGGATATGGTGGGGGATATCGAATAAAACATTTTTATTCTTATGAATGATTGTTGGAACTTGGAGAATGGTCATGTCTTTCTGCATGAATATTTTAGTAAATAATGTTTGTATATTAAAGTCTTCTGTTAAGGCTAATCCCGGTAAACAGGCAGCATCCCCCAATGCTCATTTACTATGCAGGAAGGCGTTACCATTATTCAAATTCCCTTCATACATCCAAAAGGGCAGTATGGCGGTTGAGGCCGCCATGGCTGTTCCGCTTTTTCTTTTTTTTGTAATCAATCTGTTATCTTTGATAGTTATGTATGAAAGATATTCCAGTAATCTTGCAAGTCTTCATCAACAGGCAAAGGCTGCATCTGTAGCCTCGGGGCTTGTTTCAGTTTCCGGGGATGAAATGGTGAGTCTTGTAAGTCCTATGAGCATAACTCCGTTTATAAATGAAATGGGTTTTCACGGTGCATATACAACTGTAACTGCAAAATGCAGAAAGTGGACGGGATATGACACAGCAGGTTCCACATATGAGGAAAAAGAAGATGAGTATGTTTATATGACAGAAAATGGAAGTGTATTTCACAGGAGTCGTGATTGCAGTCACTTAAAAATCACTGTCCAGGTAATTAATCCGGATGACTTAAAGATGGCGAGGAATGAAAGTGGTGAGAGATATAAGCCTTGTGAAAAATGTGGTAATGGTGCAACTACAGGACTTTATTTTGTGACGAAACAGGGAAACAGATATCACAACAGTGTTAATTGCAGTGGTTTGAAGAGGAATATTAAAACAGTAAAGCTCTCAGATATATCTGGAGTTCCAGGATGTGGAGTATGTTCTTAGGATGACGGTGTTAAATAATATAATCTGTTTGTTGTTTATAATTGTTCTTATTATTGCATCCATTCAGGATATCTCTAAGCAGAGTGTATCCATGATATGGCTATATGCTCTTGTGGGCATGGCATTAGTAAGATGTATAGAGAATATAGCAATTCACAATGTTAATCTCTGGTTGATTCTGGGAACAGTGCTTGTTAGTCTGGCACTGGTTTTGGCAGATTGCAAGGGGATAAAAATCCTGGGTGGAGCAGACCTGATTATCATATGTTCATTATCTGCGCTTTTTGATACCACGAATTTTTTTATGATGTTGATAATAGCTTTCCTGACGGCTTTTGTAATGTCTGTGCTACTGATACTTGTGGGAAAAGTCGGGAAAAGAGATACAATGCCATTTATACCGATGATCACTTTTGGTGTTTTGGCGGTTACACTCTGTAATATGATTACGGGAAGATAAATTATGGTTCGATGGATAGATAATCGCAGAATGGCAGGATATTTCACAATTGAAGCCTCGCTGATTGTTCCGTATGTTTTTGCATTAATTATGCTGAGCATTCTGCTTTCGTTTTTTCTATATAATCACTGCATTTTGTTCCAGAGCTGTTATATTGCAGCACTGAGAGGTCAGCAGCTTAAGGAGGTAAGTGATGAAGGCGTGGAGAGATATGTTAATGAAGAGTTAGCGAAGCTGCTTGATGAACAATTGTATCAGTACCAATTTGATGGAAGGGCGGAAGTCAGCCTGACCACTATTTACGTGAAGGCAGAAAGTT
This sequence comes from Lachnospiraceae bacterium, assembly GCA_045615825.1. Taxonomy (GTDB): domain Bacteria; phylum Bacillota; class Clostridia; order Lachnospirales; family Lachnospiraceae; genus Colinaster. The sequence goes on along the minus strand of JAZLFL010000268.1, from coordinate 13,733 downwards.
TTATTGACAATACCCTTAAAGAATTTGGGCTATATAGTGATGAGCGTTTTGAAAGCAAAAGATCCGTGAAGGTAGTGAGAATAAATCCATCGGAGACAATTAGGAGAAAATATAGTTTTTTTAGATAGAGGAAATGCTATGGAAGTAATACAGGAGCAGGGCAGGAGCATTCTTGTGATTGATGATATGACGGATAGTCAGAATGAATATATGAAGCATATGATTGTTGAGAATGCGGTAGCAGGATTGCTGTCATGTAAGCCAGGACTGTTTGATAATAAGAAGGTTCTGAAATACGATGTCACAAATATGATGCCTGTAAGGAAAAAGTATGAAAATATGGAAATGAGCAGCGCAGACATTTCATCGTTTCTTGTCAGCATTGCAGAGGCTTTTGCGACAGGCAGACAGTATTTATTGGATGAAAGCTATTTTCTGATTGATCCGGATTATATATTTTATGACCTTGCTGCCAATAGATTTTTAATGCTATATGCTCCTTATGAGGTCAATGAGGATAAGGCAGTTAATAATAATAATAAATTCCGCGTACTTTCAGAATACTTGCTTGATAAGGTGGACCATCGGGACAGTGTGGCGGTGGACATAGTATACAGCTTATATAAAATGTCAAAGGAAAGTCTGTTTTCGCTGGAAGCATTCTGTTCGCTGTATTGTATGGAGAAAACTGAAAAGGAAGTTCCAAAGAAAGTAGAACTGAAGAATGTGGATGTAAAGACCGATGGGCGCGAAACAGATTACTCTACTTATATAGAAGAAACGGAAGCTGTAAAAGAGCCAAAAGGTAGTAAGAAAAATGCTGTTTCATGGGCGAAACCGGTATGTTTCCTGGTGGCAGCATTACTGCTTTATGCAGCATCAGGTATTTTGCTTAAAGGTAATCCGTATTCAGTATATCTACTTTATCTATCATTGGTTACTGTATCAGTTTCGGTTGTGATGATTATAGCAAATCTTGTGAAGCTAATAATTAAAGCAAGGGAAGATAAAGAAATAATAGATGTAGATGTTAATGTTGAGGAATACTGGTATGACGATGGTGCAACACAGTTTTTCGACGATGGCGCGACCGTATTCTATGACGGTGATGGCACATCTTTGGAAGAAGTAAGAATAAGCTGGGAGTCAGGGAATGTTAAAAAAAATCAGGTAATCCGAAAGTTTCCGTGTATTTTAGGAAAGAAATACGAGGAAGTGGATGTATGTATCTCCGATGATTCGGTCAGCCGGATACATGCATCATTTAACATGAAGAATAATATTCTGTACCTTAAGGACCTGGGCTCCACCAACGGTACCTTTGTAGATGGCAACAGACTGCTTAAGAATGAAGAGGTGAAAGTAGAAAAAGGAACACAAATCAGGTTTGGAAAAGTGGATATTAATGTAGTATAATAGTCTCGTAATTGTCAGTGCGATTATAGGAGATTCAACGTGAAAATTAACATCTACTATGGCGGCAGGGGCTTGATGGATGACCCTACTTTATATGTAATCAATAAGATGCAGACAGTATTAGAGGAGCTCAATGTAAGAGTTGAACGATATATGCTCAATGAGCTTCGCAACAGCATCACAACACTTCCTCAGACACTTAAGGATGCTGATGGTATTATCCTTGCTACGACTGTTGAATGGTATGGTGTTGGTGGATATATGCAGCAGTTTCTGGATGCGTGCTGGCTATATGCTGACAAGGAGAAGCTTTCTAAGATATATATGTCGCCAGTAGTAATGTCTACTACATATGGCGAGAGGGAAGGTAAGCTTAACTTATCAACAGCATGGGAGATCCTTGGAGGACGTCCATGCAGTGGTATGTGTGGTTATATTGCATCTACAGCAGCCCTTGAACTTAATGATGAATATACAACTCTTATTGAGAAGAAGGCAGAGAATATATATAGAACAATTAATCAGAGAATGACATCTTTCCCTGCAAGTAATCAGGCTGTTAAGCAGATGGTATCTGTATCGCAGAATACAGAGCTTACACCAGAAGAGTCTGAGCAGTTATCTACATATGCTTCTGATGATACATATGTTAAGCAGCAGAAGGAAGATATCTTAGAGCTTGCCAATATGTTCAGGGGAATGATGGGCAAGGAGAGCAGCGATCTGGATGGTTATATTAATAAGCTGAAGGAACACTTCAGCCCACTTCCAGGTTTTAAGGCGATTTTCAAGCTCGTTATAGATGACAAGCCAATTATGATTAAGGTTATGGCTTCTGATATCAGCTTCGAGAAGACATCTGGTAAGGGTGATGTAGAACTGACATTATCAGGAGAGACAATGAATGAGATTATTGCCGGTCGTATGACATTCCAGAGAGCTTTTATGAGTGGAAGTATGACCTTCAAGGGTGAGTTCGGAATAATGCGAAGCATGGATGAGTTGTTTGCGTTCATGTAGAAGGTGAGGACAGTAATATGAGAGATGATAATTGTATTTTTTGTAAATTAGCTAATGGTGAGATTCCAACCAACTCAATCTACGAGGATGATAATTATAAGGTTATCTTAGATATGTCTCCAGCAACTAAGGGACACGCATTAATACTTCCTAAGGATCATTACAGGAATATATATGAGATTCCGGATGAGAAGGCTGGTGAGGCTTTCGCTCTCGCTTCAAAGCTAGCTAAGGAGATGACAGACAAGTTAGGCGCAGAAGGCTTTAATATTGTGCAGAATAATGAGGAGGTTGCAGGACAGACTGTGTTCCATCTTCATATTCATCTGATACCAAGATATCGTACAGATAATCAGAGAATATCATGGAATCCGACCTCACCTTCTCCAGAAGAATTGACTGACATTAAAAACATACTTACAAAATGACAGAAAATTTGATAAACTATACTTAGTTGTTGTGTAATTTGGACTTTGGTTCGAATAGCGAAATAAGTATGGAAGGAGTAGGTATGTTTGAAATTGGGGAATACGTTGTATACGGTAATAAAGGTGTATGCCAGATTAAAGACGTAGGACCTATTAGTATGCCTGGAGTATCCAAGGATAAGAAGTATTATACTTTGGACCAGATATTCTTAAGAGGCAGTACAATATTTACTCCAGTTGATAGCGATAAGCTGCGTAAGGTTATGTCAAGGGATGAAGCGGAGGCTCTTCTTTTGGATGTACCGGGTATGAAGCCTGTATGGGTGGCAGATGATAAGGTAAGAGAGAGGCAGTTTACTGAGACTCTGAGAGCTGCTGAGAGCAGAGCCCTATGTGAGATGCTTATTGTATTATATAATAGAAGAGAAGAGAGAATTGCCAGTGGCAAGAAGGCAACTACGACCGATGAGAGATATTTTCATGCAGCTGAGGATATCCTGTATGGGGAACTTACAGTTGCACTTGATCTTAAACGTGATGAGGTCAAGAAGCGTTTTTTGGATATAGTTAAGTAGCTTTTAGATGCGATTAGTCCGTAAAATATATGGATTAATCGCATTTTCTTGATATATCCCCACTACTTATATTATAATGACTCGTAGTATTCGTATTGTGGAGGAGTTATGGCTACAATAAAAGATATCGCGAAAAAGCTTAATATATCAGTTAGTGCTGTTTCAAAAGGACTCAATGGTGCTAATGATATTAGCGAAGAATTACGACAGCTTGTATTAGACACTGCAGTTGAGATGGGATACTCAACTAAGCGTTCGCGTAAGGAAGAACATCGTAAACTGGTTATTTTTGTTCAGTCAGTTGGTTTCGAAGAAGAAGGTAATTTCGGTTACGATATAGTTCTTGGTTTCCGTCAGGCCGCTTTTAAGAATAAATGGGCAGTCGACGTTGTTAAGATGACATCAGAGATGCAGAGTAAGCAGTCTTATGATGTTTTCATGCTGAAGAATGCATATAGTGGTGCATTTGTTCTTGGATTCAAGATGGACGATCCATGGATGTCAGATTTCCAGACAAGTAAGATTCCTGCAGTATTGTTCGATGCATATATCTCAAGGAACAATAATATGTCGTACATTGGTACTGATAATTATGAAGGTATTGAACTGGCGGTTGAGCATCTAAGTGATCTTGGACATAAGAAGATAGCACTGCTTAATGGTACTAAGACCTCTCTGGCAGCAGTTCAGAGATGCGAGGCCTTCAAGGAGAGTATGAGAGTCAGAGGACTCGAGGTTGATGATGAGCTTGTAGATAATATTGATTTCTACGAAGGAATTGTAGACGATATCGCTGAGAGATTCATCAATAAGCGTCCAACGGCTATTATCTGTGGTAATGATGTTATTGCCAGCAAGATGATAGATTACTGTAAGATGAAGGGGATGAGCGTTCCTAAGGATATAAGTATTATAGGATTCGACAATGTCCCTGTTGCTGAGGCACTTAAGATTACATCCGTTAACCAGGACAGACTTGAGCTTGGTAAGAGTGGATTCGTAACTCTTGATGCAATACTTCAGCATATTCCAATCAGTAGAACACTTATGAGACCATCACTCATTGTGAGAGAATCAACTGCTGTAGTACAATAGATTTATGGCTCCTGGCTTTGGTCAGGAGCTTTTATTATGGTAAAACTGATTGCAATTGAGTGCGCTATATTGTAAGATTATCTTACGCGAAGGCGTGATTGATATTTCTGGCATATCTGCCGTGGGAGTAATCAGAACTGATTGTTTCAAATCTCCCGAATTTCAATTTTAAAAATGTATATGGAAGGAGGGATAGAATGATTACAAGACCCATTTATTGGACTTCAAGTGTGATAACTTAATATTGTCAGCAAAAAAAGAAGAAAAAATAATAAAATTGTTGACAAAAACGAACACATGTTTTATTCTATGAACAAGGAACACTTGTTCTATATGTAAAGGAGAGATATTAATGGATAAGCAGGAGAAGCTGAAGGCATTAGATGCCGCAATATCACAGATAGAGAGACAGTACGGAAGAGGTGCTGTAATGAAGCTTGGAGATTCCAGCTCAAGCATGAATGTGGAAGCAATTCCAACAGGTTCACTTAGCCTTGACCTGGCACTTGGTATAGGCGGTATTCCGAAGGGAAGAATCGTAGAGATATATGGACCAGAATCTTCTGGTAAGACAACAGTTACACTTCATATGATAGCTGAAGTTCAGAAGCGTGGTGGTATTGCAGCATTTATTGATGCCGAGCATGCACTTGATCCAGTATACGCTAAGAATATTGGTGTAGACATTGATAACTTATATATTTCACAGCCAGATTGTGGCGAGCAGGCTCTTGAGATCACAGAGACTATGGTTAGATCTGGAGCTATTGATATAGTTGTAGTTGACTCGGTTGCAGCACTTGTACCTAAGCAGGAGATTGATGGTGACATGGGTGATGCAGTTATGGGTGCACAGGCAAGACTTATGAGCCAGGCGATGCGTAAGCTCACTGCAGTTATTAGTAAGACTAACTGTACCGTTATCTTCATTAACCAGTTAAGACAGAAGATCGGTGTTATGTTTGGTAACCCTGAGACAACAACTGGTGGTACAGCACTTAAGTTCTATTCTTCAGTAAGACTTGATGTCAGACGTACAGAGTCTATTAAGCAGTCTGGTGAAGTTATTGGTAACAGAACAAGAGTTAAGGTTGTTAAGAATAAAGTTGCTCCTCCATTCAAGGAGGCCGAATTCGATATTATGTTTGGTAAGGGAATCTCGAAGATTGGTGATATCTTAGACCTCGCTGCGGACAATGACATCATTGTTAAGAGTGGTGCCTGGTATGCATATGAAGGTAATAAGATTGGTCAGGGTAGAGAGAATGCCAAGCAGTACCTTGTTGATCATCCGGAGGTATGTGACGAGGTTGAGAGCAAAGTTAGAGAACTGTTCTGCATCGACGATGCGGCAGAGACTAATGAATAGATCGTCCAACACACGACATATGAGAATGCGCCACCTGTTATTCAGGTGGCGCACTTTCATATAGGAGCAATATGAAAGTAATCGAAATAATTGATATTAATACTAACAGGAAGAAAATTATATTAGATAACGAAGAGAGCTTTGTCCTATACAAAGGTGAGTTATCCAAGCTTCATATAGATATGGATAAGGATTTGGAAGAATCTGATTATAACCGGATTATGACAGAGATTCTGCCTAAGAGAGCCAAGCTTAGAGGCCTTAATCTGATTAAGAACAGACCTTATACTGAGCAACAGATGAGGCAGAAGTACATGGACGGTGGCTATCCGGAAAGTGTTATCAATTCAGCAATTGATTATCTAAAGGGGATGCACTTTATAGATGACTATGAATTCTGCCGTATATTTATGACTTATAAAAGTGCAAGCAAGAGCCGTAAGAGAATTGTATGCGACCTGATGGCGAAAGGTGTTAAAAAGGATATTATCGAATCAGCCATGAATGAGCTTGAAGACAATGGCGATATGGTGAATGAAGAGGAACTAATTAATCGATTAATTATGAAGCGACACTATAATAAAGAGGAGGCTTCATACGAAGAAAGGCAGAAAATGATGTCATATTTATATGGTAAAGGCTTTTCCATGGACCTAATTCGTAGCTTGACATAACATGGCCCTCTGTGTAAAATAGTAGTGTTGTAATTTGGAAAATTAGGGGCTCTCTACAAGTTCCTAAGATATAATACAATGATAATTAAATAAGGAGGTGCTCCGGCATGATAGGTATCATCATTGCAGTGGTGGCAACTCTGGTCGTTACAATTCCAGTAGCTATAGTATGCACGAGCAACTATCAGAAGAAGGTTGCTAAGGCTAAGGTTGGTAGTGCAGAAGAGCAGGCAAGAGGAATTATTGATGAGGCTTTAAAGACTGCTGAAGAGAAGAAGCGTGAAGGATTACTTGAGATCAAGGAAGAGTCAATCAGAGCTAAGAATGACTTAGATAAGGAGATCAAGGAGAGACGTGCGGAGATACAGCGTAATGAACGTCGTATCCAGCAGAAGGAAGAGAACATCGATCGTAAGACCGAGTCCATCGAGAAAAAGGAGGCGAACCTTGCAGCTAAAGAGGAAGCTCTTAATAAGCAGAAAGAGGTTATTGCCAAGCTCAATGAAGAACGTGTACAGGAACTGGAGCGAATCTCGGGATTAACCTCCGACCAGGCGAAAGATTATCTACTTAAAATTGTTGAAGAAGAAGTAAAGCATGAAACGGCTGTCATGATTAAAGAACTTGAAGGCCGTGCTAAGGAAGAAGCTGATAAAAAGGCTAAGGAATATGTTGTTAATGCCATCCAGAGATGTGCAGCTGATCATGTATCAGAGACTACAATTTCCGTAGTAAATCTTCCAAATGATGAGATGAAGGGACGTATCATCGGTAGAGAGGGTAGAAATATCCGTACTATCGCGACACTTACAGGTGTTGATCTTATTATCGACGATACTCCGGAAGCTGTTATTTTATCAGGTTTTGATCCAATTAGAAGAGAAGTTGCAAGAATCGCACTTGAGAAGCTCATCGTAGATGGCCGTATCCATCCAGCCAGAATTGAAGAGATGGTTGAGAAGGCTCAGAAGGAAGTTGAGCAGATGATTAAAGAAGAGGGTGAAGCAGCTGTTCTCGAAGTTGGTGTTCATGGTATTCATCCAGAACTTGTTAAGCTTCTCGGTAAGATGAAGTTCAGAACAAGTTATGGCCAGAATGCATTAAAGCATTCAATTGAAGTTGCTCAGTTATCTGGATTACTCGCATCTGAGTTAGGACTTGATGCTAGAGTAGCTAAGAGAGCTGGTCTTATGCATGATATAGGTAAGTCTGTGGACCACGAAATGGAAGGTTCACATATTCAGTTAGGTGTTGAACTTTGTAGAAAGTACAAGGAGTCGGCACTTGTTATCAATGCGGTTGAGGCACATCATGGTGATGTAGAGCCTACATCACTCATTGCATGTCTTGTACAGGCTGCAGATGCTATTTCTGCTGCTCGTCCAGGCGCAAGACGTGAGACACTTGAGACATATACAAGTCGTCTTCGTCAGTTAGAAGAGATTTCAAACAGTTTTAAGGGTGTAGACAAATCATTTGCCATTCAGGCCGGTAGAGAGGTTCGTGTAATGGTAGTTCCAGAGCAGATTAACGATGCTGACATGGTATTATTAGCCCGTGATATTTCTAAGCAGATTGAAGAGCAGATGGAATATCCTGGACAGATTAAGGTTAATGTCATTCGTGAGTCTAGAGTTACAGACTACGCTAAGTAGTATGATAGCCCCGTGTGTATATGCACATGGGGCTTTTTATATGCCTGAAATATATTCATAGATAGATCATTATTGCGTATTTTTGTTCATTTTCGACATAATTTGGTTATTTTACACAAAAACTATGTGCTAAATTTGTATTGTTTCAACAAAAGATGGTGCTATGATGTAAGTGTAAAAAATAAGAAGTTTAAGAAAGTTGGGACAGAGGAGTAGTCCCAGAGGAGGTAAAATTATGAAGATTATGAATTTAACAAACGTAGAAGGCTTTTTAAAGACAGTCAATGATTGCAATGGCTCAGTGGAGCTTGTTACAAAGGATGGTGACAGACTTAATCTTAAGTCAGAGCTTACAAAGTATGTAGCGCTTACAAGCTTCTTTACAGAGGCTAGAATTCCTGAGATGGAAATTCTTATTTCAGAGCCAGAGGATGCACTTAAGCTTGTGAACTTTATCCAGGGTGCATAATATAAAGTATAATTTAATATTGAAAAAATTGTATTCTACCTTGCTTTATTAGATAAAGTAAGGTAGAATAGCTTTTGGGCAAATTGTATACAATTATACATTGCATACATAGATGGGGAATATGAAAAAGTTATACGGAGAGATCAGATGAAATCATACAAGTCGATGAGTAAGGAAGAGCTTATAGCACTTCAGACGGAATTAGAGAAGGCATATGTTGATGCGAAGGGAAAGGGACTTAGTCTTAATATGGCCAGAGGAAAGCCTTGCCCAACACAGCTTGACATGGCAATGGATATTATGGATGCACTTAAGTCAAGTGATTGTGCTGTTACTGAGTCTGGAATTGATATTCGTAACTATGGAGAGTTAACAGGTATTCCTGAGGCTAAGACACTTATGGCTGGAATGATGGGTGTGTCACCAGAGAATGTATATGTATTCGGTAATGCATCACTTCCTATTATGTATGATACAGTTGCAAGATCATATGCATTTGGTGTGTGTGGGTCAACTCCATGGTGCAAGTTAGATAAGGTTAAATTCTTATGTCCTGTACCAGGATATGACAGACATTTTGCTATAACAGAGCAGTTCGGAATTGAGAATATTCCTGTTCCAATGGATGAGAATGGTCCAGATATGGCTATGGTTAAGGAACTTGTTGAATCAGATGCATCTGTTAAGGGTATCTGGTGTGTACCAAAGTATGCTAATCCAACAGGTATCACATACTCGGATGAAGTAGTTAAGGCATTTGCTTCTTTAAAGCCAGCTGCAGAGGACTTCAGAATCTACTGGGATAATGCATATGCAGTGCATGATCTTTATCCAGATGATAAGGATGAACTCCTTGATATCATTTCAGAGTGTGCTAAGAATGGTAACGAGAATATGGTATTTGAGTTCTGTTCGACATCTAAGGTCAGCTTCGCAGGTGCTGGTGTTGCTGCGATGGCTTCATCAACGGACAACCTTAACTGGGCTAAGAAGACAATGACAATCCAGACAATTGGATATGATAAGGTTAATCAGCTTCGTCATGTTAAGTACTTTGGAGATATTCAGGGTATTTATAAGCACATGGCTAAGCATGCAGATATGTTAAGACCTAAGTTCGAGGCAGTACTTGAGTGCTTCGAGAAGGAACTTGGCGGACTTGAGATAGCAGAGTGGACAAAGCCAAAGGGTGGATATTTCATCTCATTCATGGCTATGGACGGATGCGCTAAGGAAATTGTTGCTATGTGTAAGGAGGCAGGTGTAACACTTACAGGTGCTGGTGCTACATATCCATATGGTAAGGATCCTCACGATAGCAATATCAGAATTGCTCCATCTTTCCCAACTGCTGAGGAAATGCAGCTTGCATCAGAGATTTTCGTGCTCTGTGTTAAGCTTGTAACTATTAAGCATTTACTTGCTTAGTTAGTTACCATAAGTAATTAGTGTAAATTATTATGTAAATTCTCCAGAAATTATTTTTCTGGAGAATTTTTTTGTTTTTTTCTATCACAACATCTAGTGTGAAGAAATTATCGGTGGTTCTACATATCGTGGAAAGAGCCGGAAAAGCCTATAAAATGGGCATTTTTAGCGAATTTTTCTCGTTGCACATTTGAACTTTGGTGTATATAATAAGAACCTAGCGGGACTATTCGCTAGTGCACTAAAGGGGTAAATATTGGATGACAAGAGAGATTGAATCATTCATTTCTTATTTACATAACGTCAAGAAAACATCTACTAATACAGAACTCTCTTATAAAAGAGACCTTAAAAAGTTTGCAACCTTTTTTGAGGAGAGAGGAATCGACAGTATTAAGGATGTCACAGAGCATGACTTGAGAGCTTACATTCAGTATATGAATGATAATGATTTTAAGCCGGCAACTATTTCGCGTAATATTGCTTCGATTAAAGCATTGTATCATTTCTTATCTAAGGATAATGCGGATATAGTTGATATCTCTGATAAGCTTAAGGCACCTAAGATTGAGAAGAAGGCACCGGATATTATGACTACTGCCGAAGTGAACAGACTTCTTGATCAGCCATCGGGAGATGGTCCTAAGGAGGTCAGGGATAAGGCGATGCTTGAGCTTCTGTATGCGACTGGTATAAGAGTAACAGAGCTTATTTCGCTTCAGATGTCGGATATTAATCTTCAGATGAACTGTATTGTATGCAGGGATGCCAGAAAAGAGAGAATCGTTCCATTTGGTGCAACAGCACACGATGCAATCGTCAGATATCTTGAGTCGGGCAGAGAGGCACTTATTGGTGGCCTGGACTGCGACAGTCTGTTTGTTAACTGCTCGGGTGATTCAATGAGCAGACAGGGCTTCTGGAAGTTAATTAAGTATTATACCAAGAAAGCCGGAATAGAAGCAGATATCACTCCTCATACGCTCAGACATTCTTTTGCAGCCCATCTTGTTGAGAATGGCGCGGACCTTAAGAGTGTACAGGAGATGCTTGGACATTCGGATATCTCTACAACTCAGATATATGCACATATGAACCACAACCACTTAAGGGATGTATATGCCAAGAGCCATCCACGTAAGTAGCAGTCGGTTTTACCAATGAAAGTTATTAATGCCTCTTCGCTTAAATAAGCGGAGAGGTTTTTGCGTATTAATAAATTCTTAAGATAATAGTACGCGGTAATTCATTGATTAACACGTTAAATAGGCTATAATTAGTCCATAAGTTGCAAATAGAGAGTGAGGATTAACATGAGACTTGATGATATAGATGTTGAAGAGCTGGACGAGGGAACTGATAACGGGAAGTTAAGAATTCCTAGTCTTGGTAAAATTGACCGCGACAAGCTGTTTATAATTGAGGCAGCTGCTGGAATTGTACTACTGGTTATATTAATTGTAATTGCTGCATCACTTCTGTTTGGTAAGAAGGATGAGAAATTCGAGCTTAACCAGGCGAAGGAAGAGGCTACAGTGTCTGAGAAGATAGTAGCCGATGAGCTTGATGAGGCTGTTACGGAAGATAGTGCGCATCCTGCTGAAGAGCGCATATCAACTGAGGTTAACGCGGAAGAAGTGAAAGCGGCAGATGCAACTGAGTTAAACAGATCGGCTCGGGTTATGGGTGAGCTTGCGCAGGTGTATACTGCCGGTCAGAAGCTGGATTATACCAAGGATACATATCAGCTTCCAGAGTTATATGCATATTGGGATAATTACCAGCTGGATGCTGTTGCTGATCTTGTAAGGCTTGAGAGAGTTCGCACAATTACTGATGCTTTAGGAAAAAGTAATGACTTCTATTATTATGGAAGCACTAATAATAATGGTCAGCCTAATGGTAAGGGACTTGCGGTATACGCTAATAATACCTACTATTTCGGTGACTGGAATAATGGTAAGAGGGAAGGCACAGGAATGTGGATTCGAATCTTCCCGGATGGTGACGGTATTGTGAATGGCGTGAAGGGAGTTAAGGAGCATCAGTATAATGGTAGCTGGTGGGATGATCTTCCGTGTGGAACTGGCCAGGAGCATATCGATTATGATACTGAACAGATAGAGAAGGAATTCGTTATTACCAATGCCATCGGTGAGTTCAGAGACGGTTATTATCATGGCGATATGTATATTATGACCATTGATAAGAGCGGAAGGACAATTGATTGGTATGGTTCGAGTGAGAAGGGAAGCTTCGCATTCCTTAATGATAAGAAGACCAACCTTGGCAAGAGATGTATCTGGAAGGCTGGTGATGGTTACACTACTGATGAGGAAGATAACTGCCGTTGGATAATGCCTAAGGATAATGCGGACTTTGGTGTCGCAGGATTGAAGAAATAATATGAAAAATATCATTGATTATATTCGTGAATATAAAGATATAACATTTAAGGAGCATCCATTTAATGAAGTGGATGCCCTTGTGCTGTCACAATTTTCTTATCTTAAGTGGGAGCATGTTATTCCACATCTTCAGGATTGTGAGGAAGGAATAACTCTGCTTGAGATGAGTGAGAAGATGATGGATGCAGAAGTGTTCGTATACGAGAGATTCTTAGAGAACAACAGAGCCCTGTGGGCAGCCTTGCTTGAAAGCAGAAGGTTCAACACTATGAAGTGTAATTACTTAAGTGTGGATCTTGATCGTAATCTCGAGACTCAGTTCATGGCATTTGTGGCATTCCCGGAGGATTCGCTCCCTGTAATTGTATATAGAGGAACGGACGAGACGCTTCTTGGATGGAAGGAAGATTATAATATGGCACTTAATATGCCTATTGTTGGTCAGAATCTTGCTTCGCTGTATCTTAAGCAGGTAGCGCTTCGACTCGACGGACAATTCAATATTGCGGGTCATTCCAAGGGAGGTAATCTTGCAGCATACAGTGCGATGGACTGCTCAGATGAGTTAAGAGAGAGAATTAATCTTGTATATGATTTCGACGGACCTCACTTCAGGCCGGAGCTTTTGGAGAAGCTTGCTTATGAAGCTATTAAGCCTAAGCTCTGTAAATATATACCACAGTCATCGGTTATAGGAATTCTGCTTGAGACAGATCATTGTTATACAGTTATTAAATCTGATGCGTATTCAGGTATCCAGCAGCATGATCCGTTCATGTGGGTGGTTGATGGCGCCAGCTTCAAGAGACTGCATAAGGTTAAAAAGCATTCCATCAGGCTCAACGAGAAGATGCTTGAGCTGCTCTGCTATCTTACTATCGACCAGATATATGAATTCGGCCGGGGACTATTTGAATTAGTGGGCCTTGATAAGATATATTCAGTGGATGAAATAAGTAAAAAGAGCATGGGAGATCTCGCATCCTCTACTATACATAATTTGTCAGATGTAGATGCCGATACCCGTAAGCTTATGAAGGATGTTATAAAAGAGTTCATTAAAGGATGAGCTATTGACATTAATATATAAAATAGATAGAATAACTCGTGGACGCAGAAGTGGTGGAATGGCAGACGCGCTGGCTTCAGGTGCCAGTGGTAGCAATACCGTGTGGGTTCAAGTCCCATCTTCTGCA
>JAZLFL010000267.1:0-2048 GCA_045615825.1 Lachnospiraceae bacterium | reverse complement strand
GAATCTTTTTCCGATGCAGGAGTATCAGTGTTCATAGCGGATGTTAAGGGCGATTTGTCAGGAATAGCAGTGCCAGGTAATACTGACTATGCGGCATCACATCCGGTTAACTTCTGGGATGTATATGGCGAGATGGGTATGCCACTTAGAACTACTATCTCAGAGATGGGACCACTTCTCTTATCAAGAATCTTAGGTCTTAATCAGACACAGTCAGATGTTCTTACAATCATCTTCAAGATTGCAGATGATGAGAGACTTCTGCTTATTGATATCAAGGATCTTCGTTCGATGCTTGCATATGTAAGTGAGAATGCAGCGGACTATGCATCTACTTATGGCAATATCGCCAAGGCCAGCATTACAACTATTATACGTGCACTTATATCATTAGAGGCTGAGGGCGGCAATATGTTCTTCGGTGAGCCTTCAATTGATATTAATGACTGGATTGCTAAGGATAATACAGGCAAGGGTATGATTCAGGTACTTGACTGTCAGAAGCTTATCCTTAATCCAACAATGTATTCGACACTCCTCTTATGGATGTTATCAGAGATATATGAGACTCTTCCAGAGGTAGGTGACCAGCCACTTCCTAAGCTTGTGTTCTTCTTCGATGAGGCACATATGCTCTTTGATAATGCTAACAGAGAGCTGCTTACCAAGATTGAGCAGGTTGTTAAGTTAATCAGATCAAAGGGAGTCGGAATCTTCTTCATTACACAGAGCCCTAAGGATATTCCGGATGGAGTACTGGCGCAGCTTGGTAATAAGATTCAGCATGCTCTTCATGCATATACACCTGCAGAGCACAAGGCCGTTAAGGCAGCAGCAGAGTCGTTCAGAGTTAATCCTGATTTCAAGACATATGATGTATTGCAGGAGCTTCAGATTGGTGAGGCAATTGTATCTGTATTAGACGAGGCAGGTATTCCTACAGTATGTGAGAGAACTCAGATTATGCTTCCTGAGAGCTCTACAAAGGGAATTGACATGAATACAAGGGACCGTGTTGTATACGGAAGCCCACTTTATAATAAGTACGCAGTTGCTGTAGACAGAGAGTCTGCTTATGAAGTATTAAATGCGATGGCAGAGGAGAGTGATGACGAAGAAGAGTATACAACTACTGAACGTCGTCAGTATGGTGTGCCAGTTGAAGAGACTGTATCTGATAAGAAGCAGGCACAGAGAGACTATGCTGCATCACATAAGGTTGGAAGCTCTACTAAGAGCAGCACTACTAAGAAGACAACTAAGACTGCAGAAGCCAAGGAGCCTGTTAAGAAGACTAATAAGGTTGTTAAGAGCGTTGCCAATACAGCAGCCGGTACAATCGGTCGTGAGCTTGGTAACTCACTTGGCAGTTCCATGGGTGGAAAGTTCGGTAAGAAGCTTGGCGGTAATGTAGGTGCTGCATTCGCTAGAGGTATTATCGGAACAATGCTTAAGTAAGAGCAGGTCTAAGAGGTATCGAATGGAAATCGAGAGAAAGTTTCTGATTAAGGAATTACCGGATCTTAGTCAGTATGAATACCATGATCTCACACAGGCGTATCTTAATCGAGACCCTGTGCTCAGAATTCGTAAGGAAGATGATGAGTATGTCTTCACCTATAAGGGTAAGGGACTGCTTGCAAGGGAAGAATATAATCTTCCACTTAATAAGGAGTCCTTTGATAACCTGCTTCCTAAGACAGAGGGCAAGGTAATCAGTAAGAGAAGATATCTTATTCCATATGATAAATATACGATTGAGCTTGATGTATTCAAGGGAGATCTTGAACCGCTTATTATGGCAGAGGTGGAGTTTGACTCTGTAGAAGAAGCGAATAGCTTTGCTGCCCCTGAGTGGTTCGGAGAAGATGTAACTGAGGATAGGAGATATCACAACTCAAATCTCAGCAAATAAAAGGCGTATTGATCGTCGGAGGAATTATGAAAAAAGTTGGAAAGTTAGTAGCCGTAGTTTTTACTATGGCTATCGCTATGATGATGGTAACTGGCTGCGGTGCTAAGAAGGATGACACAGTTGTAAGAGTAGG
>JAZLFL010000266.1:0-2505 GCA_045615825.1 Lachnospiraceae bacterium | reverse complement strand
ATGGCGCTATATCAAGTGCCTCAATCAAGGCACTTGCTTATATTACCTCATTATTAATTATAATGCAAGTATTTTTTAATATTTTTTACAAGAGACTCTCGCCCTCTCCCATAACAGCAATATCAACAGCTGTAGCGTCCTCTAAATGGAAGCACATCATCTTATTGCCTGTCTCTTCATTGTAGATTGCTCTAAGGTGTGGAGCGCCTTCAAGCATTGCCTCAGCGTACTTGGTATCTGTCTCGAATACTGCCTTGCCTGTATATCGCATCCAGTGGCCATCCTGCTTACATGCAACGATCTCTGTAAGTGGATTAGCTAATAACTGCTTATAGACGTTCTTGAAATCACCAATTCCGAAGATAACCTTATCGTCCATCTCCATGTGTGCACCGAGTGGTCTGAGTCTTGGCTGATTGCCATCCACTGTTGCTAAGAAAAACACACCTGCTGCTGTTAAATAATCATTAATCTTGCTCATCTCATTCTCCTTTTCTTGACAACTTATATATCTCTTCCGTCGCAAGTCTGGCCTTGGCCACAATCGCTCCGTCCTGATCCTTAGGGAAACAATAGAACTGCTTCTTCGTATCTCCTATTGAAATCATATCACCTAATTCATACCAGTAATAGTCTGCATACAGACTATATGTACTCTTACCACTTAATGTGAAATCAAGCTTGCCTTCACAGCCACTTAACTTAAATCCATCCTTGTTATGGATAAGCCTTCCATCTCCAACCTTATAGATGGCCTTGCTATCCACTAACATCATAATGTCGACATCAAGGTCCATAAGATATGTGCCGTCTTTGACCTCGTTCTTAACGTATTCTCTTTCCCACTTATACCAGTCAGGAACAAACTTAAATTCTGTCTCACCTGCTACCGCCTTAAGACTACCAGTCTCAGTTAACTCATATTCCTTGCTGCAGGACTTACACTTAATCGCAGTACCTTTTCCAAGCATATGCCCTTCTGCCTTACATGCCGGGCACTTATAGAGCGCTCGATGAAGTCCATCGGCTCTGAATGCCTCACTTACAACAATATTCTTCTCGAACTGAGTTCTAAAGTGGTCATATGCTATAGCCGAATTCAGTATATCATTAAGCTCATCCACCGGGGAATTCTTAATATCCTCAGGGCTTAGAAGATAAGTGACTGTCGCGCTTACCTTGACATCTCGCTTCTGCAAGCAGTTGTACAGCGGATCCCTCAAGAATGCACCCTCTGTCTTAATCATCACAACCGGAACATTAAGAAGCTTTAGGCACTTGCCAAGGCTGTCCGGCAGTGGCGTCTCGGTCCCATCGAAGGAATAACTTGCCTCAGGGAACATCAGAATGGAGCTCCCCAGCTTATCAATCGCGTACTTCATATCGCGAATGAGGTTAACATCTGCAATGAACTTCTTAGTCGGAATGCAGCCAATTGCTCTCATCAGGCCTTCCTTACCAATCATTCCATCATTCGTACATACGATATGATACTGTCTGTCCCCAAGAAGCTTCGAGGTGATCTGCAGATCCGTAAAGCTTGAGTGATTCATCAGAAACAGCGCCGGTTCATTAGCGCCAAGCTTCTCCATTCCTATTTCTTCATATGTAAAATTGACTGCCTTTAGTTCACCGGCTGATAAAGTCTTTAATAACCATCTGAAGAATGGCTGTTGGGTAGCAGGTTTCCTGTGAGCCTGCTCTGGAATGGCCATTACCTCATCATAGCTTAGTTCCTTAGTCTTAATTTTCATCCTTATCCCCTTTTGAAGAAAATATAAGCTGCAAACTAGTCCTTAATTCTTGTAAGTGCAAATACCGAAATAACTGTACCAATAATACCTATTACTGTTGATACAAGGAGCATTGAGTGAACTCCCATTACATCTAAGAGTCTTCCGCATACAAGTGCAGAGAACACTCCGCCCAATGTAATTGTACAGTTAACATATGCCTGTCCCTTAGTCTTATCAGCCTTCTCCATAACCATCTCAGCAAGGTAAGCTGTTCCCGGAATGAACAGTGCATAAGCGAATATCTGACATGCCTGTGAAAGATATGCCATGAATATGTTGGTTGCGAAGAACATAACAATGGTCTTAACAGTGAACATTATTGCTGAAAGCATAAGAATCTTCTTAGCACCAAGCTTCTTCTCGAATGTCGCAAATCCTGCCATGGCTGGAAGCTCTAAGAATGCAGCTACCATAACCATTGTTCCCATTGTTGTCTCATTGCCACCAAGTGGTGTAATAATCTGAATCAGATAATCATTAAGTGCATTATGCTCAAAGAACAGGAATGTTCCACCTAATACAAAGAGCATGAACATTGGATAGTACTTAGTGAAGCTAAGAAGTGAATTATGTGGTTCACCAGTCTCCTCTGTCTGTTCTGCTTCTGGGGCCGTAGTCGCAGTTGCGGCATCTTTTACCATATCATCGGATGGCACAGGACCTAAGAATAAGAACATCATAATGATGCCAATTAAGAATGCGATTACGT
>JAZLFL010000265.1:0-5283 GCA_045615825.1 Lachnospiraceae bacterium | reverse complement strand
GACAGCAGCTATCCGTTCAAGGGTATATGTGGTGCAATGGTTGCCTATAAGCTGATGCTTGCCATTGATAAGGTAAGAGCTCTTGATACCGCTGTTATAAATGAACTACGTCAGATGGCTGGTCTTGGTACCGTATGTGATGTAATGGAGCTTAAGGATGAGAACAGAATCTTGGTTAAGCTTGCGCTGCAGGACATGAATGACAATGCCATTACAGGCATTAAGGCATTAAGACGTGTCTGTGATATAGAGAATAAGAAGCTAAGCGCACATCATTTAGGCTTTATAATTGGTCCGTGTATCAATGCAACGGGAAGACTGGAAGATGCGGGTCTGTCATTAGAGCTATTGCTTGATAATGATCTGCATGATGCCATATATAAGGCGACGGAATTAAAGAGACTTAACGACCTTCGTAAGAGTATGACAGAAGAGGGTATGAATAAGGCCTTTGAGCTGATTGATTCTGGCATATATGATGAAGACAGGGTGTTAGTTATATATATACCTGAGCTTCATGAGAGTCTTGCCGGAATTGTGGCGGGACGTGTAAGAGAACGATATTATAAGCCGGCGTTAGTTATAACAAAGAGCGAGGATGGTCTTAAGGGATCAGGACGTTCCATTCCGGCCTATGATATGTATGCTGAATTAAGCAGGGTATCCGATATATTTGACAAGTTCGGTGGTCATAAAATGGCTGCAGGAGTCTCCCTTCAGGAGGAAAAACTGGAAGAACTAAGGAAGAGACTGAATGCAAACTGTGAGCTTTCCGAGGATGACCTTATTAATAAGGTGAGCATAGATGTAGCCATGCCACTTAGCTACGTTACGGAGAGATTCATAACAGAGCTTGATATATTAGAGCCGTTCGGAGTAGGTAATTCCAAGCCGGTGTTCGCTGATAAGGTGAGGATCCTAAGTGGTAAGACGATGGGTAAGAGCGGTGATATGGCCAAGTTCAGCTGTACAAGAGAAGGTGGCGGCAATTTTAGTCTTGTGCTCTTCGGTGGACTTGATAAAATGAAAGAGGTAATAGCTTCCAAATATGGAGATGAGTCAGTTGCAACCATTTTTGCCGGAGGCTACAATATGGAGTCACCGGTACAGATGAATGTAATCTATTACCCGCAGATCAATGAATTCAGAGGCAATGTAAGCCTCCAGTATATTATTTCAGATTATAATTAGAGGGACGTATGAGTAGTTTTAAGAAAAAGGTTCAGTATAATTCGCCAGTAGTACTCACTTTCGCTGCAGTAAGTCTTATAGCGCTTATTGTTAATGGCCTTACACATGGTATTTCCAATGCGCTGTTATTCAGTGTGTACAGATCAAGTCCTAAGGATCCATTCACATATATAAGACTGTTCTGCCACGTAATGGGACACAGTGATCTTAATCATTATGTCAGCAATATGATGATGTTCCTGTTACTAGGACCAATAGTGGAAGAGAAGTACGGCAGTAATAACCTGGCAATACTTATTGCCATCACAGCAGTTATTACAGGACTTGTTAATATGATGTTATTCAGGGAGTCAGCACTTCTTGGAGCAAGCGGCGTGGTATTCTGCCTTGTAGTACTTGCTTCAATGACAAGCTTTTCAAGTGGAAGAATCCCGCTTACCATGATACTTGTTATGGTTCTGTATCTTGGTCAGGAAGTATATTCAGGGCTTTTCACAAGAGATAATATCTCACAGCTGACTCATATTATTGGTGGTGTAATCGGATGTGTATATGGTTACTGCCACAGGGGAAGGCGCTAAATGGGCATAAAAAGCCGCCAAAAGTGCGAAATAATAATAAATACAGATAGTCTAAATTTTTTCTTAAGAAATTTTATTTGATTTTTAGAGATTGGACATATTTTGCACATATTTATCGTGTATAGTACTAAACATAGATAGTTGATTACTCACTATCTCCCCCCTCATAAAACAGAAACCCAGTGGTTAACCCCACTGGGTTTTCTGTTTTATTGTAAACGAAAATATGGTATCCTAAAGGGTGGTTAATTAACCGATAATATGGGGAATAAAAGTATTAAGTCACCTAAAGGAGAAAAGCTAATGAAGCTTACAGAGTATCTTAAGAATCTTGAATATGAAGTAGTAAGGGGAGAGGCAGACCGTGAGATCAGTAAGGTAATTGTGGACTCACGTAAGTTAACTAAGGACTGTATATTCATCTGTGTTGTGGGCGCTAATTTCGATGGACACAGCGCAGTAGGAGAGGCAGTAAGTAAGGGCGCTGCTGCAGTAGTAGTAAGTAAGGATGTGGATGTGCCAGAGGGTTCTGACCTTACAGTAATTAAGGTTACTGATACACGTTATGCAATGGCATTCATCGCAGCCGCTGACAATGGCTATCCTGCAACAAAGCTTACAACTATTGGTATTACAGGAACCAAGGGCAAGACAACCACTACATATATGGTCAAGTCCATCTTAGAGAAGATGGGACGTAAGGTTGGTCTTATAGGTACTATTGAGACAATCATTGGAGATAAGTGCATTCCAAGTAAGAACACAACTCCTGATTCCTTCGAGCTTCAGGCGTACTTTAAGGAGATGGTAGAAGCCGGCATTGATACTGTTGTAATGGAGGTGTCAAGTCAGGGACTTATGCTTCACCGTACACAGGGATTTACCTTCGATCTTGGTATATTCACTAACATCGAGCCGGACCATATCGGACCTAATGAGCACAAGGACTTCGAGGATTATATGCACTGCAAGGGACTGTTATTCAAGCAGTGTAAGACAGGTATCATCAATGGCGACGATGCACATGCGGATGATGTAATTAAGGACCATACCTGCCAGATCTACAAGTATGGCTTCAATGATAATAATGATTATATTGCAAAAGATATGCGACTTACACGTGCTGAAGGTCATATAGGCGTTGACTTCCATGTGGCTGGTAAGATTGATATGGATGTTGATGTTCCAACTCCTGGAATCTTCAGTGTCTATAATGCACTTACAGCAATTGCCATCTGCGACCAGTTCGGAGCTTCTGAGGCAGAGGTAAGAAAAGCATTAAGAGAAGTTAAGGTTAAGGGCCGTATTGAGCTTGTACATGTATCAGATGACTTCACATTAATGATTGACTATGCTCATAACGCAATGGCATTACAGAGCTTACTCAGCACTCTTAAGGAATATAATCCACACAGACTCGTAAGTGTATTCGGATGTGGTGGTAACAGAGACAGGAACAGAAGATTCGAAATGGGTGAAGTGAGCGGCAGACTTGCTGACCTTACAATCATCACCTCTGATAATCCAAGATTCGAAGAGCCACTTGATATTATGGCAGATATCGTAACTGGAATTGAGAAAACAGAAGGTATATATATAACAATTGCCGACCGTAAGGAGGCAATCAGATATGCAATTAATCATGGTGAGCCAGGAGACATCATCGTACTCGCCGGCAAGGGCCATGAGGACTATCAGGAGATCAAGGGTGTCAAATACCCTATGGATGAGAGAGTGCTTATTGCAGAGATTCTCTCAGAAGGCGATAAATAATCATGCAATATGCAAATATTATCATAGATATATCGCACGAGGCGGTGGATCGTCCCTTCACATATGTGGTGCCGGATGCACTGGCTGATTCCATACATCCCGGAACCAGGGTCATGGTACCATTCGGCAATGGCAATAAGGATAAGATGGGCTATGTTCTGTCACTTACATCTAATCCGCAGGTGCCGATTGCAAGGCTTAAGGAAATATCGAAGGTAGTCTTAGAGCAGGATGCCACAGACAGTAAGCTTATAGAGCTTGCAGCCTTTATTAAAGAGCAGTACGGCTCCACGATGATTAATGCCCTTAAGACAGTGCTTCCGACTAAGAAGGCTTATAAGCCTAAGAAGAAGGCTGAGACCGGGACTACTGTGACGGATGAAGAATTAGAGATTCATCTTAATGAAGAACAGCAGGCGATATATGACGATTTTACCAGCGAATATGACAGTGGCAAGAGAGGTACTTATCTGATCCACGGTATTACTGGAAGCGGTAAGACAGAAGTATATATAGAACTTATTAAGCATATAGTTAATCAGGGTAAGCAGGCTATTGTCCTTATTCCTGAGATCGGCTTAACGTATCAGACAAGACTCAGATTCTCCAGGTATTTTGGCGACAGGGTATCGATTATGAATTCCACCCTCGCAGCTGGAGAGAGATTCGATCACTGCGAGAGAGCCAAGCGCGGAGAGCTGGATGTAATAATCGGGCCAAGGTCGGCTCTGTTCACACCTTTTTCCAATGTGGGACTTATTGTAATAGATGAGGAGCATGAGGGAACATATAAGAGTGAGAACATGCCAAGATACCATGCAAGAGAGGTGGCAGAGAAGCTTGCCAGTATGCATGGTGCGAGCCTGATTCTTGGCAGCGCAACTCCAAGTGTTGATTCCTACTACAGAGCAGGCACTGGTGAGATTAAGCTATACAGCATGCAGAAGAGGGCTCTTGGTAATGCACTTCCTAATGTTCAGATAGTGGATCTTAGAGCTGAGCTTAAGGAAGGCAATAAATCAATCTTCTCCCGTAAGCTGTCTTCATTAATGGAAGACAGGCTTGGGAAGGGCGAGCAGGTGATGCTGTTCCTTAACAGAAGAGGTTATGCGGGATTTGTATCCTGCAGAAGCTGTGGTGAGGCAGTTAAATGCCCACACTGTGATGTATCCCTCTCAGAGCATAAGAGGATGGGCAAAATGGTCTGCCACTACTGTGGTTATGAATCACCAATCCCTAAGATGTGTCCTAAATGCGGTTCGAAAGCCATTGCATCGTTCAGGGCAGGTACAGAGCAGATAGAAGCTGAGGTTAATCGTCTTTTCCCTGAGGCTAAGACTCTTAGAATGGATGCAGATACCACTAAGAGGAAGGGCGATTATGACAAGATTCTTGGTACGTTTAAGAAGCATGGTGCGGATGTGCTGATTGGTACTCAGATGATTGTTAAGGGGCATGACTTCCCGGATGTTACTTTAGTTGGTATTATTGCGGCGGACCTTAGTCTGTATTCCAATGATTACAGGGCTAATGAGAGGACCTTCCAGCTGCTTACTCAGGCGGCAGGCAGAGCGGGACGAGGCAGTAAGGCCGGTGAGGTAGTGATACAGACATATCAGCCGGATCAGTACAGCATTGTGAAGGCTGCAAGTCAGGATTATATCGGCTTCTATGAGGAAGAGATATTATACAGGGATATTGCAGGTTATCCTCCGGTTCAGGATATTCTTGCCGTACT
>JAZLFL010000264.1:0-3290 GCA_045615825.1 Lachnospiraceae bacterium | reverse complement strand
TATTTACTGTTAACAATAATTTCCTGATTATAGCAGGATTTGTTGCCTGCATGATTATTTTTGTATTTCCACTTTTTTTGCTTGGAACAGTAACACCATCCCTTGTTAAGTTCACAGTTGATAACCTGGATGACAATGGTAAGCTGGTAGGTAATCTTAATGCTTCCAACACAATCGGAAGTATCATAGGAACCTTTGTACCAACATTCATCAGTATTCCTGCAGTCGGAACATCCATTACATTCCTTATTTTTGCGGGTGTACTTTTAACTCTTGCAATCATCTATTTTGTAAGTGGCAAATCAAATTTTCCTAAGGCCCGGAAGCAATTAGCTAGTATTGTTGTTTTCCTCATTTGTGTGCTTCTGGGCCATGATAATAGCTTCGCGTTCTGGCAGGACAACCTGCTTGTTGAGGATGAATCAATCTATAATTATCTTCAGGTATATGAAAATGATGAGGAAGTAGTATTATCGACCAATGTACTGTTCGGTGTCCAGTCCGTCTATAGGAAGGAGAAGGGGCTTACGGGCATGTATTATGACTATGCCATGGCAGCACCTCTTATGGGTGGTATCAATGAGAAGGATGAGCTTAACATACTTATCCTGGGCAATGGCTCCGGCACTTTTGCTACCCAGTGCATGAGATATTTTGGCAATGTGAATATCGAAGGCGTTGAGATTGATGAGAAGATTACAGATCTTGCCATTAAGTACTTCGAGCTTCCGGATAGCGTTAAGGTAACAACCTATGATGGAAGAGCATACCTTAATGCCATAGATGATAAATATGATGTGATTATGGTTGATGCATACCAGGATATTACGATCCCATTCCAGATGTCATCGATAGAGTTCTTCACACTGGTAAGGGATCACTTAACTGACGATGGCGTGATGGTTGTTAACATGAACATGCGTGGCAGTGAAGAGGGAAGTATCAATCAGTATCTTGCGGATACAATCTCTAACGTATTCAGTGAGGTCTATACCGCTGATGTGGATTACAGCACTAACCGAGAACTGTTCGCCTCTAACAACAAGGACATGCTTCAGGTGTTTGAGAATAACCTTAGTATGGAAAAAGATAATGAGATTACCTTTATGATGGATCGCGTAGGCAGCGAACTCGTGAGATATGAATCAGGGGATTATCTGATGACGGATGACAAGGCGCCAGTGGAATTACTTGGTATGAAGGTTATCGATGAGATTATAAGGAGCGAGGTCGAATATTACCGTAAGGTATATGCTGAGGGTGGATTAGAAGCTCTTATGGAGAGTTTATAAGACATATTTGGAATTTGCACAAAAATAGAGTGTACAATTTGTCTATATTAGACAAAATTGCAATTGAACGTAAATTCAATCAATGTTATACTCTCTGCATGGTTCTATAAATGTTTTATTTTTAGGAGGAGAGAAAATGAAGAAGTTATTAGCAGTTCTTCTTACTGTAGCAATGACAGCTACTCTTGTTGCTTGCGGAAGCGCAGCAGCTACAGAGACAGCTCCAGCACAGACAGAAGCAGCAGCAACAGAAGAGACAGCTGAGGCAGCAGAGGCTACAACTGAGGAAGCAGCTCCAGCAGAAGAAGGAATGAAGATCGCTATCGTATCAAGCCCATCAGGTGTTGACGATGGTTCATTCAACTATGACAACTATGTAGGTATTTTACAGTTCATCGATGAGAATCCAGGTGCTTCAGTTACTCCAATTCAGGAGACAACTGGTGATACACAGGCAGCTGTTCAGGCAGTAGCAGATATCGTAGCTGATTACGATGTAATTATCTGCTGTGGTTTCCAGTTCGCAGGAATCGGTGATTTCGCAGCTGAGAACCCAGATACAAAGTTCATCCTCATCGATTCATGGCCATCAATTGGCGGTGCTGAGCTTACAGCAGATGCTCCAATCGACAACGTATATGCTTGTTACTTCGCAGAGCAGGAGTCAGGCTTCTACGCTGGTATGGCAGCAGCTCTTTCTACAAAGACAGGTAAGGTTGCTTCAGTTCATGGTATTGCTTATCCATCTAACGTTAATTACCAGTATGGTTTTGAGTGTGGTGTTAAGTATGCTAACGAGACAGAGGGCCTTAGTGTAGAGGTTGTTGAGCTTCCTTCATACGCTGGTACAGATGTTACAGGCGCTAATGTTGGTGGTAACTATGTTGGTTCATTCGCTGATGAGGCAACAGGTAAGATTGTTGCAGAGGCACTTATGGCTGAGGGCGTTGACGTAATGTTCGTTGCAGCTGGTGGTTCTGGTAATGGTGTATTCACAGCAGCTAAGGAAGGTACAGATACATTCGTAATCGGTTGTGATGCTGATCAGTTCGATGATGGTATTTCAGGTGATAAGAACGTAATTCTTACATCAGCTCTTAAGGTAATGCACCTTGTTAACTACAACCAGCTTAATAACATCAAGAATGGTACATTCGCAGGCGCTAACCTTACACTTAATGCAACAGAGGATTACACAGGTTATGTAAGTGCAGAAGGAAGATGTCAGTTACCAGCAGATGTTATCTCTAAGATTGATGCAGCAGTAGATCTTGTTAAGAGTGGCGCAATCGTTCCAGCAGCTAACTTCAATGGTGTTACACCAGAGACATTTACATGGTAGTATCCAGCTTTTGTATAAGCTGTTACATGTAATTATATCTTGTGAAAAAGTAATATTAGACCGGGAATTCAATGTGGGTTCCCGGTCTTTTTATGTTATACTTATCTATGTGTGTATTATTTATGCAACATATGAAAAAATGAGGAGATTAATTCAATGGCTGATTACGAATATGTTGTTGAAATGCGTGGAATTACCAAGAGATTCCCTGGCATTGTAGCAAATGACGATGTCACCATCCAGATTAAAAAGGGTGAGATATATGCCATCCTTGGAGAGAATGGTGCAGGCAAGTCTACATTAATGAGCATGCTCTTTGGTATGTATGAGCCTGATGAAGGTGAGATATACATAAGAGGAGAGAAGGTTGATATCACTTCTCCAAGAAGAGCTACTGAGCTTAATATTGGAATGGTTCACCAGCACTTCAAGTTAGTTAGTGAGTATACTATTGCTGAGAACATTGTTATGGGAATGGAGCCTAAGAAGAAGATACTTGGTATTATTCCTGCGCTTGATATGGATAAGGCTAACAAGGATATTAAGGACCTGTCTGATAAGTATGGTCTTGTTGTTAACCCAACAGATGTTATCAAGAATATCAATGTATCGACACAGCAGAGAGTAGAGATCTTAAAGATGCTCTATCGTGAGGC
>JAZLFL010000263.1:0-22477 GCA_045615825.1 Lachnospiraceae bacterium | reverse complement strand
CAATTAGCGCACAGGTAGGTCTTGGTGTAAGAAATGCGTCAATTACATCAGTTTTCAATCAGGGATCATTACTTGCATCTGAGTCACCAACAGCCTTCGCTATTGAAGGTAAGGGATTCTTCGCAGTTAAGGATCTTGATGGTTCTACTAAGTATACCCGTAATGGTAATTTTACATTTGCTACAGGTGGCGGTAACACACTGGTATTATCTACATCGGACGGACTTCCGGTTCTTACTACTAACGGACAGCCAATCAGCATCAGTACTACACAGTATGATGTGAGCAAGATTACAGTTGATGCAACAGGTAACCTCTGCTATCCGGATGCTACCAATAATGCACAGCCAATGGGTATGAGAATTGGTCTCTACCAGTTCAACAATCCATCGGGTCTTGAGAAGGTTAATGATACAATGTACAACGTATCTGCAGCTTCCGGTCCAGCGTTAAGTGAAGCTACCAACGCACAGCTTGATAAGAGTAAGGTCGTTCAGGGATACTTAGAAGGCTCAAGTGTACAGGTAGTAGATGAGATGGTTAATATGATCGTTGCTCAGAGAGCATACGAGATGAACAGTAAGGCCATCACCACAACCGACCAGATGATGGAGATTGCCAACAACTTAAAGAGGTAAATAATTGAGCACAATAGACACTAGCGGACTTACAAATATATATTCGGATTATGCTACTCAGACTGCTACACAGGCTAAGACTGACAAGCTTAAGAACATGGCTAACTCCGTTGATTCTAATGCTACAGATGAGGAGCTCATGGATGCCTGCAAGCAGTTCGAGAGTTACTTCTTAGAGCAGGTATTTAAGCAGATGTGGAAGACGGTACCTAATAGCAATAAGGATCAGTCCACAAGCAATCTGGTAGATTATTTCAAGGATGCAACTATTCAGGAGCTTGCGTCCCAGAATACAGAGAGTAATAGTCTTGGTCTTGCTCAGATGTTATATGAGCAGATGAAGAGGAATCTAGAAGGATAATAAAAGCACCCGGTTGGGTGCTTTTTTACAACAGGAGAGAAAGTTGGAAACATTTCAGGGCTATATAGACCATTATCTTTTCTACAAGGAGACTAATGGTTACGGTGTACTGGAACTGGATACAGAGGATGATGACATCATATGTGTGGGTACATTCGCAGGAATTGCCGAAGGAGAGACCGTTGAGGTAACTGGCGAGTGGGTGGACCATCCGACTTACGGCGTTCAGCTTAAGTGCAGCAGCGTTAAGAGAATAGAGCCAACAGGGATACTGGATATCGAGAGATATCTTGCTTCCGGCGCCATCAAGGGAGTCGGTCCAACTATTGCCAAGAGAATAATCAAGAAGTTCGGCAAGGACACCTTCAGGATTATCGAGGAGGAGCCGGAGAGGCTTATAGAGATCAAGGGCATCAGTGAGCGCGTTGCCAGGGAGATTGCCACCCAGCTTGAGGAGCGTAAGGATCTAAGAGATACCATTATGTACCTTCAGCAGTTTGGGATAACCAATGAGATGGCGATGAAGATATATGATACTTACGGCGCCGCAGTTAAGCTGATTTTATCGGAGAATCCATATCGCCTCGCTGACGAGGTGGACGGAATTGGATTCAAGAAGGCAGATGATATTGCAAGTAAGGCCGGTATCAGGGTGGACTCAAGATATCGAATTCAGTGTGGAATTATGTATGTTCTGACGCAGGCAGGCAATGAGGGACATACCTACCTTCCGGAAAGCGAGCTTATCGCGTCTTCATATGAGCTTCTTGGCGTGGCTGAATCACTGATAGAGGGCGAGCTTCCTGAACTGATTATGGATAAGAAGCTTATTACCAGGAAGGATAAGGACGGTAACACTCTGTGCTATTCCAACCTGATGTATTTCGAGGAGCTTGGCAGTGCAAGGATGCTTCACGACATTAATATCAGTGTGACGAGTATTAATGAGAAGGTCATTACGGGTAAAATCGATGCGACTTTAGATAGTCTCGATATCGAGCTTGATGAATTACAGAGGCGGGCTGTTCTTCAGGCAGTTACTAACGGTGTGTTCATTCTGACCGGAGGTCCCGGAACAGGTAAGACTACGACTATTAACAGTATTATTCAGTACTTTGTTAATGAGGGACTTGATATTATGCTGGCGGCTCCGACAGGACGCGCGGCCAAGAGAATGACGGAAGCAACAGGCTATGAAGCCAAGACAATTCACAGAATGCTTGAGCTTGGAGGAGGCGGACTTGATGAGGGCGTCAGAGCAAGCTTTAATCGCAATGCGGATAATCCGTTAGAGGCGGATGTCATTATCATAGATGAGGCATCAATGGTGGATATCCATCTCTTCTATGCACTGCTTAAGGCGATTATACCTGGCACAAGACTGATTTTAGTTGGTGACTGTAACCAGCTTCCGAGTGTTGGACCAGGACAGGTGCTGCATGATTTAATTGAGTCGAAGGCCTTTTCGTGTGTGGAGCTTGAACATATCTTCAGGCAGGCTGCAGAGAGCGACATAGTAGTCAATGCCCATAAGATTAATAAGGGTGAGAGAATATCGCTTGATAATAAGAGTAAGGACTTTTTCTTTTTAGAGCGTGAGGATGTTAATGTAATCTATAAGCATATGGTGCAGCTTATAACAGAGAAGCTTCCGAAGTATGTGGATGCAACGCCGATGCAGATACAGGTATTAACACCTACAAGGAAGGGCAATCTTGGTACGGCCGCACTTAACAGTGTTCTGCAGAAATACATTAATCCTCCGTCATACGACAAGGCAGAGTATACTTTTGGCGAAACACTTTTCAGAGTGGGCGACAAGGTGATGCAGATTAAGAATAACTACGATATCGAATGGGAGATAATGAGCTCATATGGTATCGCAGCCGACAAGGGTACTGGTGTATTCAACGGCGATATCGGTGTGATTACTGAGATCAATAAGAAGGGTAATGCGATTACAGTTGAGTATGATGACAGTCGCAGAATTGTTTACCCTGTTACTAATCTTGACGAACTGGAGCTGGCATATGCAGTGACGATTCATAAGTCGCAGGGAAGCGAGTATCCGGCGATTGTTATGCCACTGTTTGGAGGTCCAAGGCCGCTGCTTAACCGTAATCTCCTGTACACAGGTGTAACAAGAGCTAAAAAATGTGTCACGATTTTGGGGAGTCGGGACACACTTAATACCATGATTGACAACGAGAATGATAACAAAAGATATACGGGATTAGCCGAAAGAATTGCAGAAGTAGAAAGGAATTAATGCAATTAGATAAGGCAATTAGCGCGCTGTTTCCGCACAGATGCGCAATATGTGATGAGGCAGTAAGACCGGAGGAATTAGTATGCCCGAAGTGCGTACGTACACTTAAGCCGCTTACGGGTGAGACCTGCAGGAAATGCGGCAAGAGACTTGTAAGTACTGAGAGGCTGTACTGCTATGACTGCAGTCGTAAGATACACTACTTCGACCGGGGATTTGCGATATTTGAGTATGCAGATGTTAAAGCAAGCCTGTACCGGTTTAAGTACTCCGGAAGAGCGGAGTATGCGAAGATGTATGCTTACTATGCCAACAGGATATTAGGTGATACCCTAAGAAGCCTGCATGCAGATGCCCTCATCCCTGTCCCTATTCACAGAAGACGTTTAAAACGACGTGGATATAATCAGGCCGAGGTGCTTGCAAGGGCACTGTCGGCCTATATTAATGTTCCGGTGATTAATGACCTCGTAATACGCCGAAAATACACGGTTCCACTGAAGAAATTAGACGAGAGAGGGCGCATAAATAATCTAAAAAAGGCTTTTATAATAGGGTCAAATGGTGTAAAATTAGATACGATTGTAATCATTGATGACATATATACAACAGGCGCTACAATCGACGCAATTTCGCGACTTTTACGGGAGTCGGGAGTCAATAATATTTATTATATTACTGTCGCAATTGGCAGGGGATTGTAAAGGAGGCACATATGGACGTACGTACATGTAGAAAGTGTAAAAAGTTATTCAATTATATGGTGGGACCAGTTATCTGCCCAGTGTGTCGTGATCAGATGGAAGAGGACTTCAAGAAGGTTAAGACCTACATTGAGGATAATCCTAAGGTTGATATCAGAACAGTGTCTGAAGAGTGTGAGGTTGATGTTTCGCAGATTCGTCAGTGGATTAGGGAAGAGAGACTTGAGTTCGCATCTGATTCGGTAGTAGGACTTAACTGTGACAGGTGTGGTAAGGTTATTAAGACTGGAAGATACTGTCCAGAGTGTAAGAATGCGATGCAGAAGACATTCAGCAATGCAATCGGGGTTGGACATGGAACAGCTGCAGCAGCTGCAAGCAAGCCAGCGCCTGATAAGTCAGGCCCTAAGATGAGATTCTTGGAGAAATAATACGGAGGCCATAATGGTTAACGAGGAAAAGGTTAAGTTAATGACCAGGTTAGCCTCATATGAGCAGGGAGAAGGCAAGAAGTACGTTAATATTACAAGGTATTTCCGAACGGACTACATAACAGCGCAGATGTTAAAGTCGGTCATTGCCGGAATTGTTGCATTTGTAACAATTATAGGTGTGTACCTGTTCTACAATTTCGAGGTAATAATGGAGAATATTTACAACATGGATTTCGTTGCCTTCGGCAAGAAGGTTGGAAGCATCTTTGTTGTATGCATGGGAGTATATCTTATCGGTTCGTATCTCATAGCCGTATACAGATACAGTCATGCAAGGAAGAGCCTTAAGGTTTATTATGCAAATCTTAAGAGATTAGAGAAGATGAATTAACAGGTAGTGTAATGTCAACGTTTATTGAGGTTAGAGAAGTAATTAAGAGAATATATAGCAAGTACGATGCATATATTAATCCAGTGCTCAAGTTTTTGCTTGCGTTTATTGTATTCTCTGTTATTAACAGCAAGTTAGGATATATGGAGAGACTTGATAGTGCATCAATTGTGCTTATAGTATCACTCCTTTGTTCAATCCTTCCAATGGTGGTTATGGCGCTGTTCGCAGGACTGTTCATACTGCTTCATCTGTATGCACTTACTTTGGAGTGCGCAATAGTTGCAGCATTTATAATTTTCCTAATGTTTATCCTGTTTGTAAGATTTGCACCGGATGAGTCGGTAGTAGTGCTTCTCACACCTATACTTTTCTTACTCAAGATACCATATATCATTCCAATAGCAGTCGGACTGTTTGGCGGTCCATTTTCAATCTTTTCAGTAGCATGTGGTGTTGTAGTAGCCCACATGGTTGAATTCATGAGTGAGAATGCCACAACAATAGTTACTATTGATGATGGCAATATGGTGTCACGTATCAGATTCATCATCGATGGATTATTAGCCAATAAGAGCATGATTGTTGTATGCATAGCATTTGCAATCACTCTTGTTGTTGTATATGTGATAAGACGCAGACCAATTGATTTCTCATGGGTAATTGCTATTGCAGCAGGTGCAATAGTTGATGTGGTTATTCTTCTTATCAGTGATTTGAAGTATGACCTGAACTACTCAATCGGAGGTCTGTTACTTGGAAGTATATTCGCCTGTATCGTAGGACTGGTACTTCAGTTCTTCTCATTCCATCTGGATTATAAGAGTACTGAGGATCTTCAGTTTGAAGATGATGACTACTACTACTATGTTAAGGCTGTACCTAAGGTAACAGTGGCAGCAGCCAACAAGAAGGTTAAGAGAATTAATACAGCGAATGCACCACAGGGCCAGGCAAGACCAAAGAGTGCGCAGAGACCTGCAGGTCAGAGACCAGCACAGTCATCTCAGGCATCAAGAGCGCCACAGGGCAGAACAGTGCATACAGCTAATGGAACAACGAAAACAATTAAGAGACAGAGCCCACAGTAAAAGAAATGGATCAGATTAGAGCATTTGCAGATAAATATTTAGTTAATCTGCACATTCCTTCAATTCAAATATCTGACGTTATAGAGATCCTCATTATCTCTTTCCTGGTATACCACATTATGGTGTGGATCAAGAATACCAGAGCATGGTCATTACTTAGAGGTGTCATAATTATTATGGCATTTATATTAGTTGCGGCCGTTTTTGAGATGAATACAATAATATGGATCGTTAAGAACGTATTCTCGATTGCGATAATCGCAATCATTATTGTGCTGCAGCCAGAACTAAGACGGGCGCTTGAAGAGCTTGGACGTAAGAACTTTGTATCTGCGTTCCTAAAGCTTGATTCTGGCAAGAGTGAGAGCGGTAATTTCTCTGATAAGACAATCAAGGAGATTACAAGAGCCTGTATCGAGATGGGTAAGGTTAAGACAGGTGCTCTTATCGTAGTTAAGCAGGATGATTCTCTTTCAGAGTATAAGCAGACAGGTATTGCAGTGGATGGTCTGGTTACCAGCGAGCTGCTTATCAATATATTTGAGAAGAATACACCACTTCATGATGGTGCAGTTATTATCGAAGGAGACAGAGTAGCATCTGCTACATGTTATCTGCCACTTTCAGACAATATGAGACTTTCCAAGGATCTTGGAACAAGACATCGTGCCGCAATTGGTATGTCTGAGAGTACAGATTCCCTGATAGTAATAGTATCAGAGGAGACAGGTGCTATAAGTGTTGCATATAAGGGCGCTTTATCAAGATGGCTTAATGCTGAGCAGTTAGAGCTTAAGCTCGAGAGCATTCAGAATAAGCAGGATAAGGAACCTAAGCGTGTATTGCGTAAGGGAAAGGGGGCCAAGAATGAAGGAAAAGCTGACTAATAACCTTGGACTCAAGATCTTAGCATTAATGCTTTCTGTGGTCCTTTGGATAATCGCCATTAATATTAATGATCCTGTATCACAGGATAACTACAGTATTACAGTACAGTTAACTAATACCAATACACTTACTGCAGCTGGTAAATATATGGAAGTAGTTGATGATTCAGATCATATACGAGTAACAGTACGTGGAACAAGAACTGCGCTTTCAGCATTCTCAAGCAAGGATATCGTGGCAGTAGCAGACGTTTCCAGGATGACTGATGACTTCAAAGTTCCTATTGAACTTAATACGACGAAGATGAACGACAAGATTGAGAGCGTTAAGTCGGACGCACAGTTCGTTCAGCTCGATGTTGAGTCTATAAGCAGACTTCAGATGCCTATCGAGGTTAAGGTTCTTAATGAGCCTGCGGAAGGATATATCTTAAGTTCAGCCACAACAGCACAGAACGTTGTAATCGTATCAGGACCTGCTTCTATAGTTGATAACATCAAGTATGCAGCAGTTGAGATTAATGTCGACGCAGCAACAAGCGATGTTAAGATTGCGCTTCCACTTAGTCTCTACGATGCAGATGACAAGCTTGTTGAGAGCAGCAAGATTACAACAAGTATGGCAGAAGTATCTACTACAGCGACAATTCTTTATACTAAGGAGATTCCTGTTGTATGTGGAGTTACTGGCGATCTTTTGGATGGCTATGTGCTTAATGGTAAGATTGAGTGCACACCAGCAATTGTTACAGTTGCAGGCAAGCAGAATATAGTTAATGAGCTTTCAGAGATTAATATCCCTGAGGCTGTAGATATAACAGGATGCGATTCAGATGCTATGGCATCAGTTAACCTTCATGATTATCTGCCAGACAATGTTACTCTGGTTGATGACAGCGACGACGGACTTGCTAATGTTGTTGTAGGTATCGAGAAGGCAACTGAAGCCACATTCACTGTAAGTGCATCAAGGATTCATATCACAGGAGTTCCTGAAGGATATACCATGACTCTTGCGGATGACACTGACGGTGTCGAGATCACAGCGACTGGTTACAGAGGCACTCTTGATAAGACTGAGGATACCGGACTTGTGGGGATCATTGATGTTGAGACATACGTTAAGGATTCAGGTGTGGAGATTCAGGCTGGTGACATGGAGCTTCCTATGAACGTAGTGCTTCCGGAGGGACTTAAGATGTCTAAGGAAGTCAGAGTTCCTGTTGTAGTTAAAAAAGATTAAAAAGTAAGGGGAGATATATAGATGCCTAGATTGTTTGGAACAGACGGTGTAAGAGGAGTTGCTAACGAGGAGCTCACTCCATTACTTGCACTTCAGCTTGGAATGGCTGGCGCATATGTTCTTACAGGGGACAATGATCACAAGCCTACTATCATGGTAGGATGTGATACAAGAATATCAGGCGATATGCTCGCCAACGCACTTATGGCAGGTATCTGCAGTGTTGGTGCTAATGCTGTATATGTAGGAGTTGTGCCTACACCAGCGGTTGCATATCTTACAAGAGCCTATGGTTATGACGCAGGAGTTGTTATTTCTGCATCACATAATCCGGTGGAATTCAATGGAATCAAGTTCTTCGATGGAGAAGGCTATAAGCTTCCAGATTCCTTAGAGGATGAGATAGAAGCTCATATCAATAATGGTATGAAGGATATCAGCTTCCCTACAGGAACAGACATTGGCAAAATTGAATACAACTATGGTGCAAGAGAGGATTACATTACTCATTCCATCGAGTCGGTGCCAGTAGATCTTAAGGGTATTAAGATTGTTGCTGACTGTGCAGAGGGTGCAAGCCACTATACATCAGTGGAAGCACTTACAAGACTCGGCGCAGAGGTCATTGCAATTCATAATAATCCAGATGGAACCAACATTAATGAGAAGTGTGGTTCCACACATATGGAAGAGTTAGCCGAACGTGTAGTAGCAGAGAAGGCAGACATCGGCCTTGCATTCGATGGTGATGCTGACAGACTTTTAGCAGTTGATGAGAACGGCGTTATGATCGACGGCGATCAGATTATGGCTATTGTGGGCAACTACATGAAGGAGAATGGCAAGTTAAAGAGTGACACTATCGTAGTTACTGTAATGACTAATCTTGGATTCTCTATTATGGCCAAGGAGAATAATCTTAACGTTGAAGTGACCAAGGTTGGTGACAGATATGTATTAGAGTGTATGAAGGATAAGGGATACAGCTTAGGTGGCGAGCAGTCAGGACATGTTATCCTTTTAGACGAGAATACAACTGGTGACGGACTCTTAAGCGCACTTCATCTTCTCGAGGTAATTGTGAACAAGAAGAAGCCATTATCAGAGCTTGCGAAGATTATGACAGTTCTTCCACAGGCCCTTGTTAATGCCAAGGTTTCCAATGCTAAGAAGCACAGCTTTATGGAGAATGAAGAGGTTGCTGCAGCAATTGCGAAGCTTGAAGAGAAGTTCGCAGGAGAAGGTAGAGTTCTTATTCGTCCTTCCGGAACAGAGCCTAAGGTCAGAGTAATGATTGAGGGTAAGAATCAGGATGAGATTAATGCAGATGCCCAGGCTTTAGCAGAGCTTATAGAGAAGGCACTTCAGTAGGATCATCAATAAATTGTTGACCAAATAATTTATATACTAGATATGGATATTTAGGCATAAAAGTGTTAAAATGTCCTAAGTACAACAAAATTGGAGGTACATTTGTATGGTAAGCCAGAAAGTGGTTATCAAAAATCCAACAGGACTACATCTAAGACCTGCAGGAATCCTATGCAAGGAAGCTATGCAGTTTAAATCACTAATAACATTCTCATTCCGTGAGACAACAGCTAACGCGAAGAGTGTTTTAAGTGTTCTTGGTGCTTGCGTCAAATGCGGAGATGAGATCGAGATAGTATGTGACGGCGAGGACGAAGCTGATGCTCTTAAGGCATTAGTTACAGCAATAGAGAGTGGATTAGGAGAGTAATATTAGAGCCCACCAGCGCATAGCGGTGGGCTTTTTTACTATATTCAGACAGAAGGAGACCAATATGTTAAATTACGCAAGATATAAGAAGAATCCGGTATTAAGTTACCCAGAGAGACAGTGGCCAAATAAGGAGATTGAGAAGGCACCAATATGGTGTAGTGTTGATCTTAGAGATGGTAATCAGGCACTTATAGATCCTATGCAGGTTGATGAGAAGATTGAGTTCTTCTTATACCTTATCAAGCTTGGTTTTAAGGAGATTGAGATTGGTTTTCCATCAGCGAGCCAGATTGAGTATGATTTCCTTCGACAGTTAGTTGATCGTAAGCTTATTCCAGATGATGTATGGGTTCAGGTACTTGTACAGTGCAGAGAGGAATTGGTTGACCGTACTTTCGAATCCATCGAAGGTATCAAGAATGTAATTGTACATATCTATAACTCAACATCAACTCTTCAGAGAGATGTTGTATTCAATAAGAGCAAGGAAGAGATTCTTCAGATTGCAGTTGAAGGTACAAGAATGGTAAAGGAGAGAGCAGCTAAGTTCCCTGGCAATATCAGACTTGAGTACAGTCCGGAGAGCTTCACAGGTACTGAGGTGGATTACGCGCTTGAGGTATGTACAGCAGTACAGCGTGAGTGGGGTGCAACACCTGAGAATCCAATCATCATCAATCTTCCTTCAACAGTTGAGATGACAACTCCTAACGTATATGCAGATGAGATTGAGTGGATGAACACTCATTTTGAGAATAGAGACAGCATTATCTTAAGTATCCATCCTCATAACGACAGAGGAACTGGTGTTGCCAGCTGTGAGCTCGCACTTTTGGCAGGTGCTGACCGTGTAGAGGGTACACTTTTTGGTAATGGTGAGAGAACAGGTAACCTGGATATTATGGTTGTGGCCTACAACATGTTCTCACAGGGTATTGATCCTAAGCTTGCAATCGAGCATATTAATGAAGCAATTGAGATATATGAGAGATGCTGTAAGATTCCGATTCACCCAAGACACCCATATGCTGGTAAGCTAGTATTTACTGCATTCTCTGGAAGCCACCAGGATGCTATTAATAAGGGCGTTCAGGCAATGAAGGATCGTAATAATGAATATTGGGAAGTTCCTTATCTTCCAATTGATCCATCAGATATTGGCCGAGAATACGAACCAATCGTAAGAATAAATAGCCAGTCTGGTAAGGGTGGTGTCGCTTTCATTATGGATATCTACTTTGGATACAAGCTTCCTAAGGCGATGCATAAGGAATTTGCCAATGTTATTCAGAAGTTATCTGAGGCACAGGGTGAGGTATCTCCTGATGAGATTAATGCTAAGTTCCAGGAGGAGTACATTAACTGTAAAGAGCCGCTTCACTTCAAGAAGCTCAAGGTTGATGATCTTAGTGATGAGGTTGAGACTAACTTTGATACCAGAGTTACAGTTACATATACAGATGCTGGCGAAGTTAAGACTATGTCCGGCGTAGGTAATGGACCTATTGATGCTGTTAAGAGAGCAATCCAGGAGACAATGGAGCTTGATATCAAGATTCTTGACTACTCTGAGCATGCTCTCCAGTCAGGTTCTAATTCTAAGGCTGCAGCATATATACATCTTCTTGATACCAATACTGGTAATGTCACATACGGTGTTGGTGAGAGTAGTAACATTACCAGAGCATCAGTACGTGCGATTTTCTCTGCAATGAACAGACTTGGTTTACATAACTAGAAACAAGATCTTTAAAGGAAATGATTTATGATGAAAGTAAGAATGCGAAGAATTGCTGGACTTATTACAGCAATATTGCTACTAAGCACAACATTGGCAGGAGTGTGGGAGACTAATGTATGGGCAGATGAGATTGATGATGGGCGTGAGGTCTGTGACGATATGCCAGGTACGGATGATGGTGAACAAACACTTGGTGATCCTATTGTAGGAGATGGCTATCATCTTGAACCAGGCTCACATAATGTCAGTCTTGGTACTCTGACACAGGGATCGGACCCTGGGTATACAGCAATCAGTATTAGAAACATGTCCACAAGAGCGGTGCAGTTAATATGGATGGAGTCAGATCCATATAATGTACTTATGGTTGATGCACCTCAGGATCCATATCTTGAGGTAGGTCGTACATCTGATTACTGGGTTAAGCCTAATACAAATGCATCTCCGGGAATATACAAAATCACAATGGTATTTGGAGATTCAAGTGATCCTTCATATACCAAGGGAACCAAGGTGGATATATCATTTACTCTTGTAGCAGCAGAGCCTTATGTTGACAGAGTTAC
This sequence comes from Lachnospiraceae bacterium, assembly GCA_045615825.1. Lineage (GTDB taxonomy): Bacteria > Bacillota > Clostridia > Lachnospirales > Lachnospiraceae > Colinaster. Next base: position 10,408 of record JAZLFL010000263.1, on the reverse strand, counting down.
ACTTAATCCTGGTGATGTTGAGGTATCTCCAGGAGCCAACATACAGTATGTAGCCAATGTGACAGGTGGTAATAATCCATCCACAGCTGTTAACTGGTCTGTTAATGGACAGAGCTCGAGTGGTACAAGAATCGATAGTAATGGATTCTTAACAATTGACAGGTCAGAGACATCGAAGTCCTTAACAGTTACTGCAACATCTGTTCAGACGCCTTCTGTGTCTGGAAGTTCAAGGGTATCAATAGTACAGACGGATTATACAGTTACAGTTACTGCTGATCCTGCAGAGGGTGGTAATGTTAATGGTGGAGGAACAGTAAGCGCTGGCGGAAGTGTTACAGTGCTCGCAGCGCCTAATATTTCATATCAGTTTGCTGGATGGTATCAGAATGGTAACAAGATAACAGACCAGCCTAAATATACTGCAAGTAATATCAGAGAGAATATTACATTAGTAGCCAAGTTCGTTAAGAAGGACTGCTATGTAACAGTTAAGAGAAATAATGACAGTGCGGGTGAGGTAACATCATCCCAGTTCGTTCAGAATGGTGGAAGCCTTACATTGCAGGCATCTGCCAAGAAGGGATGGCAGTTCGAGTACTGGCAGGAAGATGGCAAGAAGATTAGTGGTGATGTTAAGTTCAATCTTACAGGAATCACTAAGGACAGAGTGATTATAGCGGTATTCAGTCAGACACAGTATGATGTATCACTTGGAGTTAATCCTAAGGACTGTGGTTCTGTTAAGGGCGGCGGTTCATTTGCCAAGGGTTCGAAGCCTAAGGTTAAGGCTGAAGCCTATAATGGATACGTATTCAAGAACTGGACACTTAATGGCAAGGAAGTAAGTACTAATCCAGAGCTTGTTATTGATAACATCTCACAGGATTATTATTTAGTAGCTAATTTCGAGAAGAAGAATGTTACTAACTATACTATTTCGGCAGCGGTATGCAGTAATGATGGTATGATTTCACCAGCTGGCAAGAGTACAGTACAGCAGGGTGGATCACTCTTATATACTATTACTCCTAAGAAGGGCTTCCGCGTCCTTGCAGTAGCAGTAGACAATGTACAGGTAGGACCAGTTACAACATATACATTTACCAATGTTGGCGCCAATCACTCAATTGTTGCAGCTTTTGCACCAATAGAGAACCCTCAGCCAGTCAAGCCGGCCGAGGAGAAGAAGCCTGCCAAGAAGGCGACAGAAGCTGATTTCGAGAAGACAGCAGATGCCAACAGACCAGCGTCCAAGAAGGACAAGACGTCCGTGGAAAAGACGGACACATTAACTCCGGATGATACAGATGAATTCTTTAACCAGACTGTAGTTAATGATGAAGCAACACAGGGAATGGTAACAGAGGATTACATAGACCGTGATGCTGAGACGGGTCTCTATCAGGAATTCAATTTAACCCAGGATGAGATTAAGGAATTAAGAGACAGTAACAGTGAGGACCTTAGAGAGATTGGCATGCGTGCCATCTATGATGGTTACCTTCAGGTGGCAATATATGATGACTTCGATAACAACGTTGGCGTGACAGGTGGTAACTTCGTTACTAATCCGTATCTGCCTAATGCTACAGAGGTTGTTGCTTCCATCATGAATGAGGATGATATCCACAATATCATGGCGGGTAACCCGGTTAAGGTAAATATCAATATCTATGACAGCACGGAATTCGTTGATCCAATAGACAAGGCTGATATTGACGAACATCTGCCTAAGAATATGAATGTCGGAAGATACTTCGAAGTAATCATGATGAAGAACTCCGACAACAATACAGAGACTATTACTGAGACGCCAGTTGGTCTGAAGCTATGTATGACAGTGCCAGAAGATATGCGGAAGGACGGAAGAGACTTCTACGTATTAAGGAAGCATATCAATGCTGATGGAACATATCTGGTATCAATCCTTCCTGATGAGGATAAAGATGATTCGACTATAACAATTACTACCGATAAGTTCTCAGCCTATGCAATGGCTTATGAGGACAGTAAGGGTGGAAGTGGTAAGACGATAGTAATCATACTTGTAGCAGTTGTAGCAGTACTTGCGCTTGTACTTGCAATAGTAGTTGGAAGAAGTGCTTCAGCAGCTAGAAGAAGACGTCGCAGACATAAGAGTAACAGAAAATAAGGAAAAGGAGTAAGCGTATGAAGAGAATTGGAATGTTAACAAGTGGTGGTGACTGCCAGGCACTTAACGCAGCAATGAGAGGTGTTGTTAAGTCATTACTTAACAGCGGACAGGATGTCGAGATATATGGTTTCCTTAATGGCTACAGAGGATTAATCTACGGCGATTTCAAGATGCTTACAGGACGTGATTTCTCGGGAATTCTCACAGTTGGTGGAACAATTCTTGGAAGTAGCAGAACTCCTTTTAAGACAATCCAGGATCCAGATGAGAACGGTCTTAATAAGGTTGAGGCAATGAAGCAGAATTACTACAAGCTTCAGCTTGACTGCCTTGTAGTACTTGGTGGTAATGGAACTCACAAGACAGCTAACCTCTTAAGACAGGAAGGTCTTAATGTTATTACACTGCCTAAGACAATTGACAATGACCTCTATGGAACAGATATGACTTTCGGTTTCCAGAGCGCGGTTAATATCGCAACAGACTGTATTGACTGTATCCATACAACAGCTGCTTCACACAGCAGAATTTTCATCGTAGAAGTTATGGGACACAAGGTTGGTTATCTTACACTTAATGCCGGTATGGCAGGTGGTGCGGATATCATCCTGATTCCTGAGATTCCATATGATATTGATAAGATTGTAAGCGCTGTTAAGAAGCGTGAGAAGAACGGAAGCCGTTTCACAATCATCGCTGTAGCAGAAGGTGCTATCAGTAAGGAAGATGCTAAGCTTAGCAAGAAGGAGCTTAAGGCTAAGAAGGCTAAGACTCAGTATCCATCAGTATCTTACGAGGTTGCAGCACAGATTCAGGAGAAGACTGGCATCGATGTAAGAGTAACTGTTCCAGGTCATACACAGAGAGGCGGAAGTCCATGTCCATACGACAGAGTATTCGCAAGCAGACTTGGTGCTGAGGCTGGTAAGCTTATCTTAGAAGGCGAGTATGGCTTCATGGTAGGTTACAGGAACCGAGAGATTGTCAAGGTTCCACTTGAAGATGTAGCTGGTAAGCTTAAGATGCTTGATCCAGATGCAGCAATTATTAAGGAAGCTAAGATGCTTGGTATCAGCTTCGGTGATTAAGATTATTAGTTAGGAAGACAAATGTCGTACGTAGCACTGTATCGTAAGTTCCGTCCAGATAACTTCGCTGATGTTAAGGGACAGGACGCAATCGTTACCACACTTAAGAATCAAATATTGTCGGACAGGCTTGGCCATGCTTATCTGTTCTGTGGTACCCGCGGTACAGGTAAAACAACCGTAGCTAAGCTTCTTGCCAAGGCGGTTAACTGTGAGAATCCGCAGGATGGTAATCCATGTGGAGAGTGCAGCTGCTGTAAGGCTATTGCAGCAGGCGCAAGCATGAGCGTAATGGAGATAGATGCTGCTTCTAATAACGGCGTAGATAATGTGCGTGAGATTATTGATGAGGTTGCATTCCCTCCGGCAGATGCCAAATTCAGAGTATATATAATAGATGAGGTTCATATGTTGTCCATTGGTGCATTTAATGCACTGTTAAAGACTTTGGAAGAACCACCATCATACTGTATATTCATTCTTGCTACAACAGATCCACAGAAGGTGCCAATTACAATTCTTTCAAGATGTCAGAGATATGATTTCAAGAGAATTACTATTGATACCATTGCTGACAGACTAGAGGAGCTTACCTCCATAGAGAATGTCTCAGTTGAACCAAGAGCGCTAAGATATATTGCAAAGGCCGCTGATGGTTCCATGAGAGATGCATTATCGCTTTTAGACCAGTGTATTGCATTCCACTACGGGGAGACTCTTACCTATGACATGGTGCTTAATGTATTAGGTGCTGTGGATACTGCAGTATTCAGTGACTTATTCAGAGTTGTTATTAATCAGGACGTAATAGGCTGTATTCGCATACTCGAGGAAGCAGTTATGTCCGGCAGAGAGCTTAGTCAGTTTGTCATCGATTTTACCTGGTATCTAAGGAATATCCTTATTGCCAAGACCTCTGATAAGGCAGAAGAGATACTTGATATCTCCAGCGAGAATAAGGAGAGATTACTGGAAGAGGCACAGATGGTAGAGATACCTGTGCTGCTAAGATATATAAGAATATTCTCCGCATTAACCAATGATATAAGATATTCTGCGCAGAAGAGAGTGCTGATTGAGATGGCATTAATTAAGCTGTGTCGTCCTCAGATGGAGACAGATAACGAAGCACTTTTGGACAGAATAAGGATATTAGAGGATAAGCTTGAGCAGGGTGTACCGGTCAGAGCAGCCGGTGCGGTGGCACAGACTGGTAACGTGGAGCCTGTGAGAGCCATCCGTGAAGAGGTTAAGCTTCCTGATGCACTTCCAGAGGATGTGCAGGCTGTATGTAATAGCTGGAGCAGATTAACGTCTAACCTCACAGGCCTTGACAAGATTCGTTTGGAAGGAGCTTTCCCTTCAATGGATCTGAATACAGGTAAGCTTAAGATAGTTTTCCAGAAATCGACACAGGCAGATTACTACAAAACAGATGAAAAAATTGCCAAGATTAAGGAATATCTGGGAGAATATACAGGTAAGGATATTGATTTTGATATTGATTATGTTGCCGAGGAAGGCATGCCGGATCCTAACAATCCTAACATAATTGCAATTAATAAAATTAATTTTCCAATAGAAACAGACAATACCGAGGAGGACGAATTTTAATGGCTAAGAGAGGCGGTTTTCCTGGCGGCGGAATGCCAGGCAATATGAATCAGTTGATGAAGCAGGCACAGCGCATGCAGAGGCAGATGGAAGAGAGTCAGAAGAATCTTGAGGAAGCAGAGTATACTGCCAAGGCAGGTGGTGGAGCTGTTGAGGTTAAGGTCAGCGGCAAGAAGGAGATTAAGAGTCTTACATTATCTCCAGATGTTGTTGATCCAGACGATATCGAGATGCTTCAGGATCTTATAATTGCAGCAGTAAATGAGGCATTCAAGCAGGTTGATGACGCATCAGGTGCTATGATGAATAAGCTTACAGGTGGAATGGGAGGCTTAGGCTTCTAATGGAACTGTACAGCGGACCTATTAATAAATTAATAGAAGAGCTGGCGGGTCTTCCAGGAATCGGAGAGAAGTCAGCAAGCCGTCTGGCATTTCATCTTATTAATATGCCTAAGGGCAAGGTTGAGAGACTGGCACATACTATTCTGGAAGCCAAGGAAAAGGTATGTTACTGCAAGGAATGCTACACTTTAACAGATCAGGAGATATGTCCTGTGTGCAGGAATGAGAAGAGAGATCATTCCATTGTTATGGTAGTTGAGAACAGCAGGGATCTGGCAGCCTATGAGAAAACAGGCAGATATGAAGGTGTATATCATGTATTACATGGTGCAATATCTCCAATGCTTGGAGTAGGTCCTGGAGATATTAAGCTTAAAGAATTAATTGCCAGATTAGAGGATGATACGATTAAGGAAGTTATCATCGCCACTAACTCCAGCTTAGAGGGTGAGACCACGGCGATGTATATCAGCAAATTAATCAAGCCAACAGGGGTTAAGGTAACCAGAATTGCAAGTGGTGTACCAGTTGGTGGAGATTTGGAATGTATTGATGAAGTTACACTTCTGCGTGCACTTGAAGGCAGAATAGAACTATAAAACAATTGGAGGGAAAACAATGAAGGAAGTATACGGAGTAACCAAAAACGGCGAGACAATCTACAGCTACACACTCACAAACAGCAAGGGACTTAAGGTTGTTGTAATTAATTACGGAGCGATCCTTGATAAGGTTTATGTGCCTGATAAGGATGGTAATGTTGTAGATGTTACACTTAGCAGCAGCAATATCGCTGAGTATGAAGCAGATGGTAATTTCCTTGGTGCAACTGTTGGACCAAATGCTAACAGAATTGCCAAGGGTGAGGTACCAATTGATGGCGTAGTATATCAGATGCTTAAGAATGATGGAGATAACAATCTTCATTCAGACGTTGTAGACGGAATTCATAAGAGAGTATGGGATGCCATGGAGGGTGATAACAGCGTAACATTCTCTATCTCTATTCCAGATGGTGAGTATGGTCTTCCAGGTAATAGAAAGATGGAAGTTACATATTCTGTAACAGAAGACAATGGTCTTAAGATTGAATATCATGGTGTAAGCGATAAGAGAACAATCTACAATATGACTAACCATACACACTTCAATCTTGCAGGACATAATTCAGGAAGCGTTCTTGATCAGGTATTATGGCTTGATTGTGACAATTTCACACCAGTAGTTAAGGGTGCAATCCCAACAGGTGAGATTGAGTCAGTGGTTGGAACAGTTCTTGACTTCACAACTCCTAAGGCAGTTGGAACAGACATCGCAGCTGACAATGAGCAGTTAGGTCTTGTTGGCGGTTACGATTTCAATTATGTAATTAATAATTATGACGGTACAATCAAGGAAGTTGCATCTCTTACAGATCCAGTAAGCGGACGTGTTATGAAGGTGCTTACAGACCTTCCAGGAATCCAGTTATATACTGATAACTTTGTAGAGAATGCACCAGGTAAGGATGGCGCAACATACAATCCTAGAAACGGTCTCTGCCTTGAGACACAGGCATATCCAGATTCAATCCATCGTGATAACTTCCCAGATGTTATCTATGGACCAGAGAGAGAGTATCGTACAACAACAATTTATAAGTTTGAGTAAGTAAGATTAATGGGCGAGATTAGAGAATTCCACAAACAGGAAGAAGAAACATCCACACCTGAGAATAAGGGAAGTTTTGCCGCCAGAATCGTAGTACACAGAGTTAGGACAGCAATCAGGTTTCTGATTGCTGTCGCATTAATTATTATAGTTGTAATAGTGCTTGTCAGACAGTATAAGAGTCAGTCCTACAGCAAACTTGTTATCTCGGCCAAGGGTGAGAAGCAGTCTTTGGAGGGCAATTCATACCTTAATCATAATGGCAGTGTTATTACATATAGTAAGGATGGTATTAGTAGTACGGATGGTACCGGTAAGGTTCTCTGGAATATGACATACGAGATGCAGAATCCAATTGTGCACAGAGCAAATGGTATCGTCGCAGTATGTGATTACAACGGTCATATTATATATATGATTAATTCCAGTGGAAAAGAGTATGAGATTGACACTAACCTTCCAATCAGAGACTTTGCAGTATCAGCCGAAGAGAGAGTGGCTGTAATTGTAGAGGATGCGGGTAATTCATGGGTTAACCTCTATGATATTAATGGTAATCAGTTAGTAGAGATTAAGTCTACGATGAGTAAGACGGGTTATCCTATGGCGGTTACATTATCCGGGGAAGTGATGGGCGTATCATACTTCTACGTGGACGGTGATACAATGCGAAGCAGTGTTACCTTCTATAACTTTGGTGGTATCGGAGAGAATACATCGGATCATATTGTAAGCAGCTATGATTATGCTAATGCAGTGGTACCAGTGCTTAGTTTCTTAGATGCTGAGAATGTATATGCGGTAGCTGATAACCGACTCATGTTCTATGCAGGCTCGAAGAAGCCGGTAAGTTCGTCGGATTCAATTTTATCTGAGAATATAGTAGGTGTATACAGCGGAGATACTAATATTGGTCTGGTATTCTATGATGTTACAGGAGCTCACAAGTATCGCCTAGATTTGTATAAGAATACAGGAACGATAGCCATGAGCTATCAGTTCGATATGGATTTCAAGGACATTCTGATCCACAACAACCAGGTGATGATCTACAATGAGGATCAGTGTATTGTAGTTAACAGCGATGGTGCGGAGAAGTACACGGGATATTTCGAGGACGATGTGCTTTATATGAGCACAACGGAATCTAACAAGAAGTACATTGCTGTTACAAGAGACGCAATAGAGACATTAACATTTGAGTAATATTAATTTAACTTTAATTTTAGGAATTCTTCTATTATTAATAGGAGGACAGGCAGGATATAAGAAGGGATTAGTAAAAGGCATTACGGATGTGATAGCGCTTATCGCAACCGTAATGACTTTGTCGCTTATTCTGATGTTAACATCCAGCTTCAAGGCTGGTGAGACGAAAAACACCGTGTTCACACTGGTGATTATGGCCATCCTGGGTGCAGTGTATTCTGTAGTTAAATTCTTCCTAAGATCCATGAAAAGGATATCGAATCTTCCTATTATAAAGTTCGCTGACAGTGTTCTTGGCATTTTTGTTGGAATACTGTGGGTATTGATATTATATTTGGTGATAATTGCCCTTGGATACAAAGGGTATCTAGGTGTATTCTCTAATGTGGTTGTAGAGAATGTAGAATCAAGTGTGATTCTATCTATAATAAATAGATTCAACATATTTATTTAGTTATACATCTAAGAGGAGTGGGAGATTATGAATGAATTACGTCCTAAACTGTTGGACTGTCTGAAGGGCTACACAGGCAAACAGTTAATAACTGATATCGTATCAGGTATCATTGTAGCTATTATTGCATTACCATTATCAATAGCTCTTGCGATCGCATCTGGAGTTGGACCTGAGCAGGGACTCTACACAGCGATAATCGCAGGATTTTTTATTGCTGTATTCGGTGGAAGCCGTGTCCAGATTGGTGGACCGACAGCGGCATTCGTAGTAATTATATATGGAATAGTTGCTACATATGGAAGGGATGGTCTTGTAGTAGCCACTATTATGGCAGGTATCATTCTTGTGATAATGGGTGTGTGCAGATTCGGTACACTCATCAAGTATATTCCATATACAATCACAACCGGATTCACCTGTGGTATTGCGGTAACTCTGTTTGTAGGTCAGCTTAAAGATTTCTTCGGATTGTCAATTGAGAAGGTTCCATCAGACTTCATTCCTAAGGTCGAGTCATATATTAAGAATATTGGAACAATTAATATAACAGCTACCCTTGTAGGTCTTCTTGCAGTAGTCATCATGCTTGTATGGCCTAAGGTAACAGACAAGATCCCAGGTTCGCTTGTGGCCATTGTTGTAACAACAATCCTTGTAAAAGTGATGGGACTTGAGGTTAATACAATCGGAAGCGTGTTCGGACAGCTCTCATCGAGCTTCCCTAAGTTCGCACTTCCTAATATAAGCTTTGACTTAATCAGATCACTTATTTCACCAGCATTTACTATTGCGATTTTGGCAGGTATTGAGTCGTTATTATCAGCTGTAGTATCGGATGGTATGATTGGTGATACTCATAAGTCCAACGCTGAGCTTGTAGGTCAGGGACTTGGTAATATATTCTCTGGTCTCTTTGGTGGTATTCCAGCGACAGGTGCCATTGCCAGAACAGCAGCCAATGTACGTAATGGTGGACGTACACCAATCGCGGGTGTTGTACACTGTATTACACTTACAATTATTCTTTTAATACTTATGCCAACAGCAGCCATGATTCCAATGACTACTCTGGCAGCAGTTCTTTTAGTAGTTGCAGCTAACATGGCAGACTGGAGCAGCTTCTTTAGTCTCTGCAAGACTGCACCTAAGAGTGATATTATTGTTTTAGTAACAACCTTCTTCTTAACAGTTCTCTTCGATCTGGTTATTGCTATCGAGGTCGGTGTTGTACTTGCAGCTGTATTATTCATGAAGAGAATGTCAGAGACAGCGGAGGTAACAAGCTGGAAGTATATCGAGGAGCCGGAAGTAGTTGAAGGTGAGCGTGAGAAGTTAATGGAGCTTAACAAGGCTATCCGCGTATTCGAGATTAGCGGACCTTTATTCTTCGCAGCAGCTGATCAGCTTTTAAGAATTAATAGTAAGAGTTATACTAAAGTTATCATTATAAGAATGAGAAGCGTGCCAGCTATTGATGCCAGTGCAATGAAGAAGCTTCGTGAACTTGTAGATGATGCTAGAAAGAATGGCGTTACAATTGTATTCTCACATGTTAACGAGCAGCCTCATCAGGTAATGGAGAAGGCACAGTTCATAGAGTATGTTGGAGAAGAGAATTTCAGAACTAATATTATGGAAGCAATTGCATACGCTGAGGAGCTTGTTGCTAACAATTAGTGGGAGAAGTAGATGGATATAGCTAAGATATCTAAGTGTGGTACTTTACTTAACTTTAATAAGGGTGACTCTATATGTGTCCAGAATGAACCTGGTGAGACAGCCTATATGTTACTATCTGGCAGAGCCAAAGTATTCGTGGGTGAGCGTGAGATGGCTGAGCTGAAGGCAGGAACTTTATTTGGAGAGATGTCGCTGCTTGAGAATCTGC
>JAZLFL010000262.1:0-4930 GCA_045615825.1 Lachnospiraceae bacterium | reverse complement strand
TAAGGAACTGTGGCTGACACATTACAGTCCGTCATTACCTAATCCAAGGGAATACACTAAGAATGTAAGAGAGATATTCCCTGATACAGTTGTTTCCAAGGATGGACGTACTGTTGACCTTATGTTTGAAGAAGACTAAATAGAGAAATATTAAGAAAGGAGGTAGACCACTATGAAAATAAGCAATTTTAAAGGCATCAAGGGTATTATAGTCGTTGTTGTATTAGTGCTGCTCGTGGTGGGTTATTTCTACTACCTTTCTAATCGCGAGGTAAAGCCTGCGAATGCTGAAGATGTACCTGTATCAGCAGCTCAGGAGCTGTTACTTCGTAACTTTGAGATTAATTATCCACAGACTCCTAAGGAAGTTGTTAAGCAGTACCTTGACTTCACCAAGGTGCTTCATAATGAAGCCTTATCTGACGAAGAGATCGAGTCTGTTGCCATTAAGCTTCAGGATTTGTTTGATGATGATCTTATAGCTAATAAGTCCAAGGAGGACTACGTAACAGATCTTAAGAGCGAGCTGGTTACCTTTAGGAATAATAATTATTCGATTGTTAATATGTATACCTCATCAAGTACTGATGTTATCTACTTCGATACAGATGGATATGATTGTGCCAGTCTGTATGGAACATTTAATATCAGAACAGGAGACGGTACTAAAATACTTAGAGATATATTCATCTTAAGAATGGATGATAACGGGCACTGGAAGATCTATGGATTTATGCCATATGCCGAGCCTGAAGAATAAAAGAGGAATGAAATGGAACAGGATGTAGTAATTCTTGCAATTGAATCATCTTGTGATGAAACCGCAGCATCTGTCGTACGTAATGGTCGAGAGGTGCTGTCTAACGTTATATCATCACAAATTGATATACATACATTATATGGCGGTGTTGTGCCTGAGATTGCTTCACGTAAGCATACTGAGAGAATCGACCAGGTGGTGATGGAAGCTTTAAAGGAAGCTGATATGACCTGGGATGATATAACCGCAATTGCTGTTACATATGGACCAGGACTTGTTGGCGCGCTGCTTGTTGGCGTATCTTATGCCAAGGCACTTGCATGGGCGCTTCATAAGCCACTTATTGGTGTGCATCATATAGAGGGTCATATTAGTGCCAACTATATTGAAAATGCAGAGTTAGAGCCGCCATTTATGTGCCTTGTAGTATCAGGAGGTCATTCACACCTTGTTAAGGTGGCTGACTATGGCAAATATGAGATACTTGGAAGAACAAGAGATGATGCCGCTGGAGAAGCCTTTGATAAGGTTGCCAGAGTTATTGGACTCGGATATCCAGGCGGACCTAAGATTGATAAGGTCAGCTACGATGGTAATCCTAGTGCGATAGATTTTCCAAGACCTAAGTTTGCAGATAATGAGTATGATTTCTCATTCTCTGGACTTAAATCAGCAGTTCTTAACTATCTTAACCAGCTTCAGATGAAGGGCGAAGAGTATAATCAGGCAGATGTAGCTGCTTCCTTCCAGCAGGCAGTAGTAGATGTTCTGGTTGGACACAGTATGAAGGCACTTGACCAGTATGGCTTTAAGACATTTGCAATAGCAGGTGGTGTTGCATCAAACTCACACTTAAGAGCAGCAATGGAAGAGGCATGTGCGAAGAGAGGAATTAAGTTCTTCAGACCATCACCAATATTCTGTACTGATAATGCTGCCATGATTGGAGTGGCTGCATATTACGAATATAAGGCAGGAGTAAGATCGGACTGGGATCTTAATGCGGTACCAAATCTTAAGCTTGGTGAGAGATGATGATATACCGAAGACTTGAAGAAAAAGATATAGATTCTGTGTGCGAATTAGAGCTAAGAAGCTTTTCAATGCCATGGCACAGGGAGTCTTTTGAGGATATGTTAAATAACACCTGTGCATTATTTCTTGTTGCAGAAGATGACGAAGGTGTCATATGCGGTTATGCCGGTGTTTTAGCGGTTTGCGGCGAAGGTGAGATATGTAACATCGCAGTTCGAGATGACCGACGTGGTCAAGGGATTGGCGAGCAAATTGTACGCAAAATGATCAAAATCGGCAGATCTGAATATGGAATTTCGGACTTCACTTTAGAGGTGAGAGTTAGCAATCAGGTTGCAAGGAATCTATATGAGAAGCTGGGATTTGTCTTCGAAGGTAACAGACCTAAGTTCTATGAGAACCCGACAGAGGATGCAGCTATATATTGGTTAAGGAACTCTTAATATGATTTATGATAGTAACAGCTATGAAGATACATTTGAATTAGGTGTAAGGATTGGTAAGGAAGCTAAGGCAGGCAGTGTATATACCCTTGTTGGCGATCTTGGAGTGGGTAAGACCGTATTCACTCAGGGTGTTGCAGCAGGGCTTGGTATTACTGAACCTGTTAACAGCCCGACCTTTACAATTGTTCAGGTATATGATGAGGGCAGACTTCCATTCTATCATTTTGATGTATACAGAATCGGTGACAGCGAGGAAATGTATGAGGTTGGCTTCGAGGAATATGTCTATGGCGATGGCATAAGCCTTATCGAATGGGCTAATCTTATTGAAGATATCCTGCCGGAGCATTATACAAGCATAGTTATTGAGAAAGACCTTAGTAAGGGATTCGATTATAGAAGGATTACTATAGAAGAAATATGAAGAATGTTGCGATAGTTCTTGCCGCAGGAAGCGGTAAGAGAATGCAGTCAGAGGTAAAAAAACAGTATATTGAGTTATCTGGAAAGCCCCTAATCTGGTATGCTCTTAATGCATTCGAGCAATCAGACATTATTACTGATGTATATCTGATAACCAGTGCGGAGGATATCGATTACTGCAGGGAAGAAATAGTGAGTGCATTCGGTTTTTCCAAAGTAAGGGATGTTATCAGTGGTGGCGCCGAAAGATACCATTCGGTTATGGCAGGTATTGATGCCATAGTAAGGGATGGAGGCTGCAATTATGTATTCATACATGATGGGGCAAGGCCATTCGTGGATGAGCCGATGCTTGAGAGGTTATTTGACGATGTGCGTGCGACAGAGGCATGTGTTGCCGCAGTGAAGTCGAAGGATACGATTAAGATAGCCAACCAGAAGGATTATGTGGTATCCACACCTAACAGGAATCTGTCATGGATTATTCAGACACCGCAGGTATTTGAGTATGAGCTTATTAAGGAAGCTTATGGAATTCTGAAGGAAGAGGAGTGCGGACTTCCGTGCCAGGGAATTGTGGTGACGGATGATGCCATGGTTGTTGAGACCTGGACAAAGCATAAGGTGAAGCTGACAGAAGGCAGCTATGAGAATATTAAGGTTACAACACCGATTGATCTGATAGTTGCTGATGCGATAATAGCTGATAGAGAAAAGAGATGAGGATTGATCCCCATCTCTTTCTTATTAATAATAGTAGTTCTTCTTATTTAGATTCTTCTTACTCAAATGGATACTTAATGCCCCAGTCATTACGTAACTTATCCATCCATTCCATCATCCTTATTGTCTCGTCATGAGGCATCTCCTCGCACTCGAGTCCGCCTTCCTCTAAGACACGCTTGCAGGCGAGAACTTCATATTCATATCCGTTCACCTGAGGAGGGATTGGAACTTCCTTAATAAGCTGATGGTCTTCGTTATATACTTCAATCTTTTCTATATTATTAACATTAGTGCAGTGAATATAACCCTTGGTACCATAGATCATTCCAAGTCGGTGTGTGGCAACCTGCATTGATGAAGACAGGATGGCCATCTTGCCGTCGTTATATGTGATGGTGATGTTATCCTGACAATCAACACCAGTATCACAGTATGTACATATGCCGGAGATATCCTTGATATCATCACCGAATACCATTGAAGTGAAGTTGATTGGATATATTCCTATATCTAATAAGGAACCTCCTGCAAGGTTAGGATCTGTCATACGACCCTTACCCTCTATTGGGTATGAAAGGTCTGCGACTATCATTCGAGGCTCGCCGATTATGCCGGAAGCGATAGTGTCATTAACAAGCTTTCTGCTTGGCATATATCTGGTCCAGATTGCTTCTGTTATAAATACATTCTTTTCCTTAGCATAGTCGAAGAGTTCTCTTGCCTGAGCTGCGTTAACAGTGAAAGGTTTTTCGCACAGAACTGCCTTGCCGTGATCGATACACATTTTGGAATGAGCAAGGTGATGAGAGTGAGGAGTAGCTACATATACTAAGTCAACATTAGGGTCATTGAGCATCTCCTCATAGCTTCCATATGCAACCTCAAAGCCCCATTCGTCTGCGAAGGCCTTAGCCTTGCTTAAGTCCCTTGAAGCAACTGCATAGGCTTTAACAGAATCATCAAGTCCATTGATAGCAGTAGCCATACTTTTAGCTATGGCACCTGCGCCAAGAATAGCAACATTCATCGTGTTTCCTCCTATATAAAGTAGTTGTAATTTGCCTAACAAAAGTATATCCTTAAAAATGTCAAAAATCTATAAAAGTGTTGATATTTGGGGCTTTACTCTGGGTTCGTAATGAGCGTAAAAAGGCGTATCAAAAATATTTAAAAATTTTTGAAAAATGTGTTGACATGACAAAGGTCCTTTGGTAGAATAACACTTGCGTCTGAGAGAGAAAAAGTCGTACAGGTATGGAGAGGTATCGAAGTGGTCATAACGAGGCGGTCTTGAAAACCGTTTGTCCGAGAGGGCACGTGGGTTCGAATCCCACCTTCTCCGTTTCATCTCAAGTATGAGATGTATGAGTAATTCTAAACAGATGTTTAGAATTACTTTTTTATCGCCTTTTATGAGGCGACGTTCTTTGACAAATTAACAGCAATGCAACCCTGAAGATTTCCAAACAGGTAAAGCCGTTAACTCTGAGGCTTAGCCTGTAAGAATAATTCAGAGAACAAAATCCTTAAACAAGGTAAA
>JAZLFL010000261.1:0-5744 GCA_045615825.1 Lachnospiraceae bacterium | reverse complement strand
TATGGGCATTGACTTCCAGATATCTACAGCTTCATCAGAGATGGATGCATTAATGGGTGGTTCGGGACTTAGCATCAAGATATATGGTGATGACCTGGATGAGCTTGTGGATGTGTCACATGATGTAATGGATATAATTGGAACTGTTGAGGGATACAGCAATATCTCTAATGGTGAAGAGGATGCCGATAAGGTAATGCATCTTGTTATTGATAAGAACAAAGCTATGAGCATGGGACTTTCTGTTGCACAGATTTTCCAGGCTATCAATGACAAGATTGATAATACAGCCAAGTCCGTAACCGTTACTATTGATGGTATGGATATGGAGATTAATGTTGTTGATAATATTGATCTTCTTACTAAGGAGAATCTCCTCGATTACACATTCAAGGTTAATGAGTATGATGAGGATGATGACCAGATTCTTGCAGAGCATAAGTTATCAGAGTTCGCTACTATAGAGGTTAGGGACGGTGTATCTTCAATTAACAGAGAGAATCAGTCAAGAACCATGACCATTACAGCGGATGTTATGGATGGTTATAACATTACACTGTTAACAAGAGAACTTCAGCCATTACTTGATGCTTATGAGATGCCAAGTGGCTATTCATATAAGCTTGGCGGTGAGTATGATTCTGTTATGGAGATGATTAAGCAGATGGTACTCGTAATGCTGCTTGGTGGATTATTTATCTACCTTGTAATGGTTGCGCAGTTCCAGAGCTTGCTCAGTCCATTCATTGTATTATTCACAATCCCTCTCGCTTTTACCGGAGGATTCTTGGCTCTCTGGCTTACAGGCGAGAATATGTCAGTTATCAGTATGATGGGATTCATAGTACTGATGGGTACTGTTGTTAATAACGGTATCGTGTTCGTTGATTATACTAACCAGCTTCGTATGGGTGGTATGGAGAGAAGAGCGGCACTTGTTGCAACAGGTAAGACACGTATGCGTCCTATCCTTATGACTGCGCTTACAACAATTCTTGCTGAGAGTAACCTTATTATGGGTGATGATATGGGTGCTCAGCTTGGTAAGGGTATGGCACTTGTTATTGCAGGTGGTCTTGCTTATGCGACACTGATGACTCTGTTCATCATACCAGTTATGTATGATATACTATTTAAGAAGCAGCCACTTGCGGTTGATCTTGGCAGCGAGAATCTTGATGATATTCAGGATGATGCAGCTGAGTTCATGGCAGAGCTTGCGGCGGCTGAAGCAGCTAAGACGTTAGAGAATAAGGAAGCAGAAGCTACCGAGGCTGAAACTGCCGAGGCAGAAGCTAATGAGCCAGAAGCTGTCGAGGCTGAAGATGAGCCTGAAGGTAAGGCTGAGGAATAACAGGTTGATATGAATAAATCTCAGGATGTCGTAATCCGTGTAGGTGGATTACTGGTACAAATAATTGCATTCCTTTATGGAATATATATGATGATGTCATTGAATGTTGAAAGGCTGTCTGTTAGACAGTCTTTTAATGTTGCATTAGATATTTTTGCAATGTTAATTCTGATTATTATATTTGCCAGCTGTGCCTATGGAAGAACTAATGACAGCACCAATGCATTTCTGATAATGTGCATTGCAATTCATGCCTGTGTGTTCTTTGAACTGGGGGCATGGATGGTTGATGGCATAGCAAGATTCCGTATTGCGAATTATATTTGCAATATTGGCTGCAACAATATGATGGTGATTAGTACGGGACTACTGTTTTATTTCACATGCAAATCATTAAGGATTGATTTTAATAAGATATCTAAGCTTTTGGTCCTTATTATAGCAACTGTAGCTGTGGCGGTAATTGCAGAGTTTGCAAACTATAAATTGGGTTTCTACTATTACATCGATTTGTTTGGAATATATGCCAGAAGCAGATTTGGCAGCCTGATAGGATTTGTGCCATTCATTATTATCATTGGCGTGACAGTATACCTTATAAGCATTCAGAAGATTACCTGGGGACTTAAGACAATTTACTATATATATATTCTGGTGCCATTAGTTGCCAGCATATGGTATACAGTTACAGAACTGCCACCTACATTTTTTGTGTCCAGTTTCATTTCTATAGTTCTTATCTATGCGAATATCTATATTGGCATTGGTAAGGAGACCACACAGTACGAAATAGAGAATGCGAAAAAGGAAGTCGAGCTTGCAAGGCAGCGTAACCTGTTAACATTATCTCAGATTAAGCCACACTTTATATTCAATGCCCTTGGAAGTATTGAGGAATTATGTGTAGTTGATTCTGCTAAGGCAGAGAAGGCTGTTAATTATTTTGCCAAATATTTAAGAGCCAACATGGATGCCCTTGGCGAACGTGATAAGACATCTTTTGCATCTGAACTTGAGCATATACGTAACTACATCTGGCTTGAGAAGATGAGATTCGAAGACGAGCTTGAATTTAGCGAGGATATAGAGACGGAGGCGTTCGATGTTCCTACTCTTTGTGTACAGCCATTAATTGAGAATGCAGTTAAGCACGGCATGATGGGAACAGAAGAAGGTACCCTGCATGTTACCCTTCGTACAAGAGAAAATGATGAGTATTATATGATCCAGATAACTGATGATGGATGTGGATTCGATGTTAACGAGATTAAAGATGATGGAAGAAGTCATATCGGATTATCTTATTCGCGTACATGCATAGAGCATATGAATGGACATATGGTAATAAACAGCGTTATTGGTCAGGGTAGCGATATCACACTTTATATTCCAAGAGAGCAGTGATCACATGAATATATTAGCAGTAGATGATGAGAAATTAATGTTAAGCCGACTGGTCAGATCGATATCTGAAGCCAGACCGGACGCAGATATACATGAATTCAGAGTAAGTAAGGATGCATTGGAATTCGCCAAGGATAATAAAATAGATGTAGCCTTTCTGGATATTCGTATGCGTGGAATGGACGGCCTGGAATTAGCAAGAGAGCTTAATAAGCTGTACAGTGATATTAATATAATATTCTGTACTGGTTATGATGAATACATTGGCGAAGCTTTTAGAGAGATTAGGTGTAATGGCTACATTACCAAGCCAGTTGATCCGGATCAGATAAGAGAAGAATTCAGACATTTAAGGCGTCCACTTGAAGTAGATGAAAAGCCAAAGATTACTATTCAGTGTTTTGGACACTTCGGTGCATACTACAAAGGTAAGCCACTTCAGTTTGGCAGTAATAAGACCTTGGAATTATTAGCATATCTTATTAATGCACGTGGCGGTGTATGTACTAATCAGGAGATTATGACATATCTGTGGGATGATGATGACCCACATGATTCGTATTTTAAAAAATTAAGAAAGGATCTCTTTGAAACATTAGCATCTTACGGATGCGAGGATATCGTATATAAGTCATGGGGAGGAATGGGCATCAACAAGGAACTTGTTGATTGTGATTTCTATACCTGGCTTGAGAATAATGATGGAGAATATACTGGAGACTATATGAAACAGTATCCGTGGACAGAGTATTAGATAATAAGTTGAAGAAATACCGACCCATGAAGTTAGAAAAAAACTAACGATTGAAGGTCGGTATTTTTTTTTTTTTTCAGAATCATAGTGTCCAAATAGTGACCATGCCCTATGTTAATGTGTACTTACAGAATTAATTATGAACTAAGGAGGTTCATTCATATGAAGAAAAAAGTATTATTAACATTAGTTGTACTGTTACTCTTATCTGTTATGGTAATAGGTGCTAGAACATATGCAGGATATGGTATTCACTTTGAAGACTCTGACAACCTTACTACAGAAATGTATATGGGCAATCATGGTTGGAGCGTTCAGTACGATACGAAGTTCTTTGATATGTCAGAATACGTTGCCGGACAGGATATCAATCTTACATATACAGATGAATGTAAGGGATCAACGTACATCGAAGTAGAGGAAGATATGTCAAAGCAGGCCAAGGAACTGATTGCTGAAAAGAAAGCAATGTATGAAGAGACAAGTGATATATATGACTTTGCTACCGAGGGAGCTTCAGGATATGTATTCTATGTTCCAGGTATATCGCCAAAGGTAACAGAAGGTAATAACAGGTACACTTCTGTCACAGTCTATAAGCTCAAGGATGGTGGTTCACTGGTAGTAACAATATCACAGCAGCTTGATGATGAGATAGAAGTATCATCAAGACTTGCAGAAGTATTAAATAGTATAGATATTTTTTAATAAGTTTAAAAAAAATATAAAACATAGTGTCTAAATAGTGACTATAGCCTGTGTTAGGATGTAGTCATAAAAACAAAAACAACACACGAATAATAGAAAGGTTTATTTTGAAAGGAGAACAAAAATGGAAGAATTATTATTTTCAGTGGATGTAAATTCGGGACAAGAATATATAGGAGCTAAAAAGGAAGCAGGCAGGTATGGCCACGTGCGGGAAATAGAAGATGTTAGGCAACGAATTAATGGTATAGCTGGTAAGGAGTACTTATTTGATGATAATTCAGATTTCAGTAAGGTAAAAACACATGATAAAAGAGAAGCAGAAGTGAATAAAGTGTTCACAAAAGCTGCAGAAGAGATGGATGGACATTTGAAGTTCAATTCAGAAAACATTTATGACAAAGTCAAAATTGCTTTAACAAGGGGTAAATTGGCGGAGACAGATAGACAGGTAGAATTTATTGAAAAATATTCGGAGACAGGTGTTTTGGATGATCTTCAGGAGGTTACTTTTGAGAGATCTATGGCTCAAAAGTGCGAAAAGGCAGATAGTACTAAGCACACAAGAAGACGTAAGGCAAAAAGGGAAAAGGCTTTTGAAAAGCAAAAGGCAGCACTTCTTGCTGCTGCTGAAATGTCTAATAAGCTATATCATAACGCTAAGCTGGATGAACGAGATGAACAGTATGAACAGGATGGAGCCGGTGATTATATAATGAAATCGACCAAGAAATACGCACTTGCCAAACGTGATGCGCAGCAGAATTATATTGACGCAATGATAGAAGCTGATGAATATGACTATGAGAATAATATTAAGATGGCGCGTACAGAAGATGGCAAGCGTGTCATAGATATGGGAAACGGTACATCTGATTATTTTGCAAGTCTTTTTAAATTGAGTAGTGATTACAAGATAAAAAATGCGAAAAAAACGCTTGTAGCTGATTATATAAATTTAAAAAATTATATGTCAGGAAAGGAAGCTGACCGTATAGAGAGAAAGGGTAAGGAGTTTATCGAAAATGATGAACGTATGAAAGAAAAGCTTAATAATGATGCAAATAAATGTATCGACAGGCTTCCAGATTTATTAATTGCACTTAATCCTGAATTGGAGGTAAGAAAAAATGAAATCCGTAGTAAGGTGGATGATTTGAAAAATAAGGCTTTGGAGTCTAAGATTAGTTTAGTGCAGAATATCATTCATAATCCATATATTATGGCTACTTTTAGAAAAGATATGAGAGAATTGGGAGCAAAGCAATTACCTGATGAGAATAAACGTAAAGAACTGGCAGGAGATATATTAAATGATTTAAATAAAAAGATTACAGCAGATAATGCAAATGGAGGTAATGTTCAGTGAAGCATTATATAATATTGGACGCCAAAACAATTGGCCACTTTGAAAAGCTTATTCCAGATCAGTTCAGGAATATGCTGAGAAAAAATGAAGATTTCTTCGGAATAGGAGCCATATGTGATGACACAACCTGCGGATATATGATCTGTGAGACTACA
>JAZLFL010000260.1:0-7100 GCA_045615825.1 Lachnospiraceae bacterium | reverse complement strand
GACAGAAGGCCTTAAGTACTTCTATCCAACAGATGTACTTGTAACTGGTTATGACATTATCTTCTTCTGGGTTATGAGAATGATCTTCTCGGGATTCGAGCAGATGGGTGAGAGACCGTTCAAGACAGTGTTATTCCACGGTCTTGTAAGAGATGATCAGGGACGTAAGATGAGTAAGTCACTCGGCAATGGTATTGACCCACTCGAGATTATTGATAAGTACGGTGCAGATGCACTTCGACTTACACTCATTACAGGTAATGCACCTGGTAATGATATGCGTTTCTACATGTCAAGAGTAGAAGCCAGCAGAAACTTTGCTAATAAAGTATGGAACGCGAGCCGTTTCATTATGATGAATATGGAAGGCAAGGAAGTTACAGTTCCAGAAGCAAATGATCTCGAGCCAGTAGATAAGTGGATTATCTCTAAGCTCAATACATTAATAGCAGATGTTACTGATAACATGGACAAGTTCGAGCTTGGTATTGCAGTTCAGAAGGTATATGATTTCATCTGGGATGAGTTCTGTGACTGGTACATTGAGATGGTTAAGCCACGTTTATATAACACAGATGATTCCAAGAGCCAGAATGCTGCACTTTACACACTTAAGACTGTGCTTATTGATGCACTTAAGCTCTTACATCCATATATGCCATTCATTACAGAGGAGATCTTCTGTACTTTACAGTCAGACGAAGAGTCTATTATGATCTCCAACTGGCCAGAGTACTCAGAGGCTCGCAATTTTGCCAAAGAAGAGGCAGATATCGAGAGAATTAAGGAAGCTGTAAGAGGCATCCGTAATGCAAGAACAGCAATGAATGTTGCTCCAAGCAGGAAGGTTGCGGTTACTGTAGTATCTGATAAGGCAGATGTTCGTGATACATTTGAGACAGGTAAGTTATTCTTCGGAAGTCTTGCATATGCTTCAGAGGTTATAGTACAGGCTGATATGACAGGTATCTCGGATGATGCAGTATCAGTTGTTATTCCAGATGCTAATGTATATATGCCATTCGCTGAGCTTGTTGATATCGCACAGGAGATTGAGAGACTTAAGAAGGAAGAGGGACGTCTCCAGGGTGAGATTAAGAGAGCTACAGGCATGCTTAATAATGAGAAGTTCACTTCCAAGGCACCTGCAGCAAAGGTACAGGAAGAGAAGGACAAGCTTGCCAAGTATGAGCAGATGCTTGCAGAGGTATCTAAGCAGTTAGAGAAGTTAAGCAAATAGTAAATTAAGAGAGTAGTATTGCAATAATTGAGGTCTAAATGGAAGAAGACATTAAACTGACTCCCGAGGAGTTAGCTGCCCTTAGACAACAATTGAAAAGAGAAACAAAGAGTAAGCAGACAGAGGCATTAGTTGAAGAGGATGCGAATAAGGAAGCTGAAGGTGCCGAAGTAGAGGAGGAGGTCGTAGAGACCAAATCCATTGAGGTGCACATAGCAGAAGATAAGATGAGCGCGACCGTGAATTTGTCATCCCCTTCCTATGGAGAGCAGTATACGGTGCCAGAGGTAATGAAGGCTCTTCGAAGTGTCGGAGTTATTAGTGGTATCCAGACTACTGTTATCATGGATATTATTAATCTTGGTATGTTTGATGAGGATACTGAGGTAGCCCAGGGCACCCCTGAGACAGAGGGTGTGGAGGGTTACTATGAGTACCTTGTTGATATGGAGAAGCGTAAGCAGCCGGATATCAGAGAAGATGGCACGGTTGATTATGCGTCGATGTGCCGACTTACCAACGTGGCAGCAGGTGATAAGATTGCGGTATATCATCCAGCCATACAGGGAACGAAGGGTATCAACGTACTTGGTAAGGAACTGATACCTAAGTTCGTTAAGGACAGGCAGCCTCTGCGCGGTAAGTATATCGAGAAGAATGAAGAGAATGAATATTTTGCGACCATAGATGGCAAGATATCCATGTCTGATAATAATGTTGAGATCTTAAGTGTCTATGAGATTAATGAAGATCTGGACATGACCAAGGGCACCATTGAGTTCTACGGCGATATGATTGTTAATGGTAATGTTGAGGCCGGTGTTGTTATTCGTGCCGGAAGAAATATCACTATTAATGGTACAGTGTCAGGTGCGTTAATCTATGCCAAGGGTGATGTTACTATTACCGGTGGATTCCTTGGTGGAACTAAGGGTAAGATATCGAGCATGGGCAATGTGTACTGTGAGTTTATTGAGCATGGTACAATTGAGGCGCACGGGGATATTCGTGCCAACAGTTCGATGAATTCTGTACTTGATGCTGATGGCAAGATTTACCTTGAAGGCAGCAGGGGTATCGTAATTGGCGGAAGAATTCATGGACTCAGGGGTGTTGATATAAGGACCAGTGGTACAATCGTTGAGCCTAAGACCTTTATTCATGCTGGATTCTCCGTAATGGATTACCAGAAGTTCGCCAAGCTTACTCATAAGGAGAATAAGATTAACAACAGGCTCGCTGAAGCCGTTGGTGAGATGACAGAGCTTTTGAAAATCGGTCGTGAGCGAGGTGTTAACCAGAAGCAGAAGGATCGAATCTTCGAGCTGAATGAGGAGAAGGATGCTGCATACCAGACTCTGGATGAGATTGCCAGGGATAAAAGGGTACTTGGTGATAAGATGGCCATGGCAGCCGGTGCACAGATTATTGTAAGGGGTGACGTATTCCCTAATACAACAATCGGTATTGAGACATCAACGCTCCTTATTGCCAGGGAGGAGACTTATGTCAGATATGTCTGCAAAAATGACCAGATTGAGAGGAAGTCGGTTCCGAAGTCCTAAGCGGTCCGGGCGTGGAATCGCAGATTGATTCCAGTTATATAATGGAGCATAGTTTGAATAATATAAGTAATTATAAAGATGCGGTATCGTACATAACGTCGATACCGCGTTTTGTAAATGGGAACGAATTTGATAATCTGAAGGACTTCTATAATAAGAAGTACGGCGATGATAGAATGCGCTATGGTGATAATACGAAGATATTTCACGTTGCGGGTACTAATGGCAAGGGCAGTGTCTGCGCTTTTTTAGCATCAATTGGTAACGCAATGGGGAGAAGTACGGGAGTCTTCACCTCGCCGCACCTTGTTGATATGCGTGAGCGAATTGCTGTTAATGGAAGCATGGTCAGTGAGGAGGAATTCTATTTGGCCTTCACTAAGGTGTGGGATAAGCTTGCGGATTACAATAACGAACGGGTGGAGCAGTTCCTTCCGACATATTTCACATGGACATATCTTATTGCTGTAGAGGTATTCACGGTAACTAAGCCTGATATCATTATCTGGGAGACGGGTCTCGGGGGCAAATATGATGCGACTAACGTATCTGACTGCAAGTCAGTTGCCATAATAACTGAGATTGGGTTAGATCATATGGAATATCTGGGTGACACGAAAGAGCAGATTGCCCTGGAGAAGGCAGGCATAATGCGAGCTGGGATTTCGGTGGTCATTCCTGACAGAGATACAAAAGTTACCTCGCTATTAGCTAAGGCGGCTGACGCAACAGGTGCAATAATATTACCAGTTCCAGGACTTCATAATATTAAGGTAGAAGTAGACTCAAAGGGGATTGATTTTTCATATAATTCTCGCTATTATAAGAATGCTAACTTCACACTAGGGACACTAGCGGTATATCAGGCTGAGAATGCAACTTTGGCCCTGACTGCGATGGAATGTGTGTATGGGAGCGATGAATTAAGTATGGATGATATGCAGCTCGGTATTGCTTCTATGAAGTGGCCGGGTCGCATGGAAGAGATAAAGCCAGGAGTAGTATTCGATGGCGCGCATAATGTGGATGGCATTGAGGCGATGCTTTCCTCAGTTAGTAATGATGATTGCAGGGGCAGGAGGTATCTGCTCTTTAGTGCGGTTGCGGATAAGCAGGCGGATATCATGATTGATATGATTGATAGGTCGAAGCTGTTTGACTTAATCGCGGTGGCGCATATTGATAACTCACGTGGCATAAGTACCAGGGCTCTTAAGGATTTGGTTAAGGGAATTGGTAACAGCAGGGTGTATGAGGATGTAAGGACTGCCTACGAAGCACTTCTTTCTTATAAGAAGGAAGTGGATAAGGTGTATGTGTGCGGTTCATTATATCTTGTTGGCGAATTGAAAGAATGGATGTGTTAATATGATTAATTTCGAAGAGGAACTTAAGAAGTTTCACCCATCACTTGAGATAGAAGAAGCTGAGGATGCGATTTATAACCAGGATCTGACTGATATGGCAGATTTGCTTGTTAACCTTGTTAAAGAGGGCAAGGAAGATTCGAGACCAGCTAAGAGTGAGTAACGCGGAGGAGTAGCGTGATTTGTTATAATTGTGGCGCAACTCTGACACACAATAACTTCTGTACTAATTGTGGAGCAGATGTTGCAAGATATAAGAAAATAGTCTGCTCAGCAAATCTTCTATATAATGAAGGTTTGGATAGAGCAACTGTAAGAGATCTGTCAGGCGCAGTATCAGCGCTTCGTCAGTCTATTAAATTAGATAAGAACAATGTAGATGCCAGAAACCTTTTAGGACTGGTCTATTTTGAGATGGGCGAGTATGTGTCCGCTCTTAACGAGTGGGTTATCTCTAAGAATCTGCGCCCTAATAAGAATATTGCCGATGATTATCTGAGTTTACTTCAGAATAATCCTACCAAGCTTGATACATATTCTCAGGCGGTTAAGAAATATAACTTGGCTCTTAACTACTGTTATCAGGGTTCAATTGACCTTGCTATTATTCAGCTTAAGAAGGTTAGAAGTCTTAATCCTAAGTATGTACAGGCACTTCAGCTCCTTGCATTAATCTATCTGTATCAGGAGCAGTGGGAGGATGCGAGAAGAGAGCTTCTAAGATGTCAGAAGATTGATGTTAATAATACTATTACATTAAGATATCTTCGTGAGGCTGAAGCTGTCCTTAATATGGATGAGGAGAATGAGGGAAGAGGCAAGCTCCATAAGAGAGATGGCCTTAAGAAGAGATTCGAGCCGGAATCTGAATCATACTCACCAGCCATTCATCATGAGCCTAAGATATCATCAACAGTACTTAATGTACTTATTGGTATTATTGTTGGTGTGGCAGTATCTTATTTACTTATTCTTCCGGCCAAGGTTACTTCAGCTAAGGAAGGAATGGATGAGAGTCTTAAGGCAGCTAATGAGCAGCTTGATAGTAAGTCAGCTGAGATAGCTGAACTTCAGCAGAATCTTAAGTCCGCACAGAATCAGTCAGAGAAGCTTAATGCTGAGCTTGAGATATATACTGGTGAAGATGGAACGCTTACAGCAATGGATAATCTGCTTAATGCTGTACAGACTTATCTGGATAATCCAGAGAGTTCGACAGAGATTGCTGAAAGTCTTGATAACATTGATAATGATACTCTTAATAAGACATCAGACAGCTTTGTTAAAGTGTATGAGAAGCTATTATCCAAGGTAGGTGGGGATGTAGGCTCTACTTATTATGATTCTGGTATTAAGGCATACCAGAATGAGAGCTATGAGGATGCCATTGCTGACTTGACAAAGGCATACTCCTATGATAATACTAATGGAGATGCGTTGTACAACCTTGGCAATGCATATCGTAAATACGGAGATACTATTCAGGCAATTGATACTTACCAGAAGGTAATTGAGCAGTTCCCTGATACAGAGATGGCTACTAGATCACAGCAGTACATCAATGAATTGAATGTGGATTAGTTAATTAAGTTCAAAGGAGAACAATTTTTTTGTTCTCCTTTTCTTTGAAAATAGCAGATTTTATTTAGGAATACGTGTATTACACACAGGTCACCAAGGAGGCAGAAAGATGGCTAAAAGAACAGACTTTCACAAAGTTTTGATAATTGGTTCAGGTCCAATTATCATCGGTCAGGCATGTGAGTTCGATTATTCGGGAACACAGGCTTGTAAAGCTCTTCGTAAGTTGGGCTATGAGATTGTATTGGTTAATTCCAATCCAGCTACTATTATGACTGATCCGGAGACAGCAGATGTGACTTATATTGAGCCACTTAATGTTGACCGTCTGGAGCAGATTATCGCTAAAGAACGTCCAGATGCATTACTCCCTAACTTAGGTGGCCAGTCTGGACTTAATTTATGTTCAGAGCTTAACAAGGCAGGCATCCTTGATAAGTATGGTGTTAAGGTAATTGGTGTTCAGGTTGACGCAATTGAGCGTGGTGAGGACAGAATCGAGTTCAAGAACACAATGGATGAGCTTGGAATCGGAATGGCAAGATCAGATGTTGCTTACTCTGTGGATCAGGCTCTTGAGATTGCAGATGAACTTGGTTATCCAGTAGTTCTTCGTCCAGCATACACAATGGGTGGTGCCGGCGGCGGACTTGTATATAACAAGGAAGAGCTTCAGGTAGTATGCGCAAGAGGTCTTCAGGCATCGTTAGTTGGTCAGGTTTTAGTTGAGGAGTCAGTACTTGGTTGGGAAGAGCTTGAGCTTGAGGTAGTACGTGATTCTGAAGGTAACATGATTACAGTATGTTTCATCGAAAACATTGATCCTTTAGGTGTACACACAGGTGACTCATTCTGTTCAGCTCCTATGCTTACAATTTCAGAAGATGTACAGAAGGAATTACAGCGTCAGGCTTACTCAATCGTAAACGAAGTACAGGTTATCGGTGGAACAAACGTACAGTTTGCAAGAAACCCTGAAGATGGACGTATCATTGTAATCGAGATTAACCCTCGTACATCACGTTCATCAGCTCTTGCTTCCAAAGCAACAGGTTTCCCTATTGCTCTTGTATCAGCAATGCTTGCTTCTGGACTTACACTTGATGAAATTCCTTGTGGTAAGTATGGAACACTTGATAAGTATGTTCCTGATGGAGA
Source organism: Lachnospiraceae bacterium (assembly GCA_045615825.1). Classification (GTDB taxonomy): domain Bacteria; phylum Bacillota; class Clostridia; order Lachnospirales; family Lachnospiraceae; genus Colinaster. Next base: position 189 of record JAZLFL010000260.1, on the reverse strand, counting down.
CTACGTAGTAATTAAGTTTGCTCGCTGGGCATTTGAAAAGTTCAAGGGCGTTGAAGATAAGCTTGGTACTCAGATGCGTGCCGTAGGTGAAGTAATGAGTATCGGTAAGACCTACAAGGAAGCTTTCCAGAAAGCTATCCGTTCACTTGAAACAGGACGTTACGGTTTAGGCTTTGCTAAAGACTTCCA
>JAZLFL010000259.1:0-6425 GCA_045615825.1 Lachnospiraceae bacterium | reverse complement strand
AGATTTCAGTATTTGATTTTGAGAGAACATTTTGCTATAATGTTTTCCAGAGCGTAAGCTTAAATTCCTCGATAGCTCAGCGGTAGAGCATTCGGCTGTTAACCGAAGGGTCGTTGGTTCGAACCCAACTCGGGGAGTTTTCTTATTGAGGATGAAGACCCATGAATACGGCTCCATGGTCAAGCGGTTAAGACATCGCCCTTTCACGGCGGTAACACGGGTTCGATTCCCGTTGGAGTCATTTAAGCATTTCGCCGATGTGGCTCAATTGGCAGAGCAGCTGATTTGTAATCAGCAGGTTATCGGTTCGAGTCCGATCATCGGCTTTGACAATATATTTTGTCAGTATGCACATTGTGCGGACCTGTAGCTCAGTTGGTTAGAGCAACCGGCTCATAACCGGTCGGTCCTGGGTTCGAGTCCCCGCAGGTCCATATAATATTTAATAAGGCCCAGTGGCTCAGTTGGTTAGAGCGTCGCCCTGTCACGGCGAAGGTCGTCGGTTCGAGTCCGATCTGGGTCGTTAGAGCTTGATAAGTAAGCTCTTGACTCGATTAACATCGAGTCCCAGTTATTGGTTGCCTGATAGGTAACTGAGGGATCTTAGCTCAGCTGGGAGAGCATCTGCCTTACAAGCAGAGGGTCACAGGTTCGAGCCCTGTAGGTCCCACTTAATTAAATATTTTGCTCCGGTGGCGGAATTGGCAGACGCATGGGACTTAAAATCCCACGGTGGTGACACCGTACCGGTTCAAGTCCGGTCCGGAGCATTAACAAGAGAGTTAAGATAGCTTAACTCTTTTTTAATATTACTGAAAGGTATGAGTATGACTTTACAGGAAGCAATTAACGAGAGACATTCAGTAAGAGCTTATGAAGATAAGCCAATTCCAAAGGATGTTGCTGAGGCACTTAATAAGTGTATTGAAAAATGTAATAACAAGGCTGGGCTTAATATACAGCTAGTCCTTAATGAGCCTAAGGCATTCAACGGGCCGTTAGCTAAGTACGGCCACTTTTCAGGATGTAAGAATTATATTGCTTTAGTTGGTAAGGACACACCAGATTTCGAAGAAAGATGTGGATACTACGGAGAATATATTGTTCTGAAGGCTCAGCAGCTTGGACTTAATACATGCTGGGTTGCCCTAACTTATAGTAAAGTTAAGAATGCTTTTAAGGTTAGAGACGGCGAGAAACTTTGTATGGTAATAGCACTTGGCTATGGTGTAACACCGGGTGTTCCGCATAAGTCGAAGCCTATAACAGATGTAATAAAGACAGATGGTAATATGCCTAACTGGTTCAGAGAGGGTGTTAGACTCGCCCTGCTCGCACCTACTGCTATTAATCAGCAGAAGTTCAAGATTGAGCTTAAGGGCAAAAAGGTATATATGACACCGGGCAGAGGTCCACATGTTAAGACTGATCTTGGCATTGCAAGACTGCATTTTGAGATTGGTGCCGGTAAGGAGAATTTCACCTGGGGCAAGAATTAAAAATCACCGTATTTGCTTGTAGATAAACGTGATTTGGGGTATTCTTAAATTAGGTTTTTGTGCCTAATTTAAGGGTACCTTTTTTAGTGGAGGAAACATGGCAACAAATTTACATTATGATATATGTACAATATTTGTGCTTGTTATTTTACTTATAGCTTTCAAGATTCGTAAGTTGGTTATGGGTAGAACTAATTCCATATTCTGCGCTATGGTAGTATGTCTGCTCATGGCTATTGTGTTCGATGTAATAGGAGAGAGTTACGGCTATTACATTCCGATTAATGATTTCACGTCGAAGGTAAGACTTCCTATTGATACTTTATACTTTGTATTCAGAAATGTTACGGTGCCTTTATTTGTTATATATATAGCCTCTTTACTGGGCGTATTTATCAGATATAAGCAGAAGAAGTTATTTGTTGCATTATGGGTTATTCCGTATCTTATTGATATAGTGCTTTTAATTATTAACTTCTTTAACAGCAAAGTGTTCTATTACAATGCGAATTCTGAATATACCCGTGGTCCATGGATGATGGCCTTATATGTAATCGCTGGGTATTACTTTATTCTTGTGATGATTGTTCTGTTTTCAGCCAAGAAGATTATCGAGCAGGAGAGATTCTATGTATTACTTTTATTCCTGCCTAGTAATCTGATTGCTGCGTACGTGCAGATGTACATAAGCAATCTTCATATTGACCTTTTTGCAACTGCACTTTTGCTTGTTATCATCTCGATTGGTGTTCAGAGACCGGAGATATATGTTGATTACAGATCGGGTGCATACAGTTATAGTGCTTTTAATAATCATATGAGGAAGGTATATGATCTTGGTGACCCCGTAGCGTTACTAATCTTCAAATATGCTAATCATAAGAGTATTAACAGCAGTGTCGGATTCGATGCATATACAGTGCTCCTACGAACCATCGCAGAGAAGATACAGACAGGGGATTCGGCACTTAAGAGTTCAATTAATACATATTTCCTTGATAATGGTACTTTTGTTTTAAGTGGTGATATTGACAGGGAAGCAAGAATTATTAAGTTTGGAAATGAGATTTTGCAATATGCCAACGAGCCTATTAACCTCGGCAGTATGGAGGTTATGCTTGAGCCAATCGTATGTTATCTTAGATTCCCTGTTGATATTAATACAGTAGAGTCACTTGTCAGCTTCATAAGTGATATGGAATTTAAGCTTGCCAATGCCAAGGAGTTAGTGGATTTATCGCAGATAGCTCTTACTAAGGACTTCAAGATGCGTAACGATATGGATGCTATCATTAAGAGGGGTATCGTTAACAGCAAGTTCCAGATGTATTATCAGCCTATCTATTCTATTAATGATGATGCATTTGTATCAGCTGAGGCACTTATAAGACTTATTGATGATGAGTATGGATTTGTTTCTCCTGCGTTATTTATTCCTGCATCCGAGAAAAGTGGTGCGATTCACCAGATTGGCGATTATGTATTTAAGGATGTGTGCAGATTCATTGCTAGCGACGAATATAAGAACCTTGGGCTTAAATATATTGAGATTAACTTATCTGTCGCACAGTGTATCGAGACTGATCTTGTAACAAAGTTTAATATTACACTTATTCAGTCAGGTGTAGAGTCATCCCAGATTAATCTTGAGATTACTGAGACAGCAGCGGATTATGATCCTGAGATAACGGATAAGAATATTAATGCATTGTCTGATATGGGATTTTCATTCTCTCTTGATGATTATGGAACCGGATATTCCAATATCAAGAGAGTGGTATCGCTCCCACTTGATATTGTTAAGCTTGATAAGACACTTGTTGATGAGATGGATGCTCCTCAGATGTGGATCGTTATCACCAATACAGTTACACTTCTTAAGAATATGAATAAGAAGATTCTTGTAGAGGGTGTAGAGGACGAGAGAGCGCTTAAGAGATTCACAGAGCTTGGATGTGATTATATTCAGGGCTACTATTTCTCCAAGCCATTACCAGAGAAAGATTTCATTAAGTTTATAGAAGATCATAAAAAGAATTAGTAACTATTAAACAGGGTATAAATGATGATTAATATTATTCATTATGATGTTGCGGCATCTATTATCTTCTTAGTATTAATAATCAATGTTCATAAGGAACGTCATGTGGAGACTCGTAGCAATTTACTTTTGCTATGTGTTCTTTATGTTGGTTTGTTATCTGCATTATCAGACATGCTGGCAGCTATTTTCTCCAATACAGGAAGAGTATCCTTCGGAATTTTGATTGGAGCATATGCAAGTAATTATGTGTATTTTGCTATGCATAATATTCTTCTGCCTATATATGTTCTGTTCATAATGGCATCGCTTGATATCTGGCATATTTTTATGAAAAAGCTCCTTAACCTGGTTTTATGGGCATTTTTCATATTGCTTGATTTCTTCCTGCTTATGACTAATTTCTTCACGCATAAGGTATTCTATATTGATGAGAATATGCAGTATCAGCGTGGCCCTCATATCTTAATATTCTACATGGTTGCATTTCTGTATATGATTGTCGGTATGTTTATTATTATTAAGTATCGATCAATTATCAGCAAGGCCAAGAGGGGTGTATTACTTGTTTTATTCCCACTTATTGCAGTGTCTCTGTTAATTCAGGCTAAGATGGGCAACGCGCTTGTTGAGAACTTCGCGGTTGCCAGTGGGCTGATGTTATATGTAATTGTCATCCAGCGTAATGAGAATCCTGTGGATCCTGATACAGGTGCACTTAAGTATTACAGAGCTATTGAGAGAGCATTCATTGCCTCTAAAACCAGTAAGCCGTTCTCAGTAATATTTATTAAGATTCTTAATAGTAATAACATTCAGATTTACCTTGGAAGAGAGAGATTCTATCAGTATCTTAAGATACAGTCAGAGCAGTTTGAGCAGATTGCGGCAACAATCGGTAACAGGGTAGATGTATATTATCTTGAGAATGGTCTGTACGCACTGTTCATGGAAGACAGTAACAGAGACAGAGCAATAGCATATGCCAACTTCATAAGCAGATACTATGAAGATACACAGTATATGGATCATCTTGAGATTAATGCAGATACTGTATTATGTGTGGCCAAGTGTCCTGATGACCTGGAAGAGTATACTTCCCTTATTACACTGGCTACTACCTTCTATAAGACAGTTGGAACATCAAGGAAGGTTATTAACTTCGCAGATTATAGAAATAATAAGGACTTCAGAATCCGTAACGAGTTAGACAACATTATTAGAAATGCGCTGACTAATAATAAGTTCGAGATGTACTATCAGCCAATCTATTCCATTGAGAGGAAGAGATATGTCAGTGCTGAGGCGCTTATCAGACTGCGCGATGAGAAGTATGGATTTATTCCACCGGATATATTTATTCCTGCAGCTGAGGAGAGTGGAGCCATCCATGAAGTCGGTGATTTCGTATTAAGAGATGTGTGCAGATTCATAGCTAATAATGGGCTGGATGAGCTTGGACTCGACTATATAGAGCTCAACCTTTCGGCTTCACAGTGTATCGAGGTTAACCTGATTGATAAGGTGAAGTCACTTTTAAAGGAATATAATATTCCAGCCAACAGGCTTAGAATGGAGCTTACAGAGACTGCGGCTGATATTAACCCGGCAGTTGTTGGTAATAATGTTAAGAAGTTAAGTGAGCTTGGTATCCATTTCGCGCTTGATGATTATGGTACGGGCTATTCCAATATTAGAAGAGTAACATCACTTCCGTTCGTTCAGGTTAAGCTTGATAAGAGCTTTGTTGAAGAGATTGATAATCCAGTAATGTGGAATGTCATTAAGGATACAATCACTATGTTCAAGGAGATGGGCAAGGAAGTACTCGTTGAGGGTGTTGAGAACGAGAGCGTAGCTATGAGATTCTCAGAGCTTAACACAGATCTCTTACAGGGTTGCGAGCTTATGCAGGGATTCTTCTTCTGCAGACCTATGCCGGCAGACAAGTTCGTAATGTATATGCATGAATGCGTAGAGAAGGGCGTTAATAAGTAATGAAAAAGAAGCTGTTAACTGCATTAATAATTGTATTTACATCATTGATTATGTCGGGCTGTTGTCTGGTACATGACTGGGCAGATGCAACATGTACTGAGCCAAGGACATGCAGGGACTGTGGTAAGACTGATGGCAGTCCAATTGATCATGAATTCGCAGCTGCAACATGTGTTGAACCGCGTACGTGCATTCACTGTGGATATGCTGAAGGCGATCCAATGGGACATATATGGAGCAGAGTCAGCTGTACAACTCCAAGGACATGTACAGTGTGTGGAGCTACAGATGGTGATGTTGCAGAGCATACATGGATTGAGGCTACATGTGTTAATCCAAGACACTGTTCAGTATGCGGTGTGACAGATGGTACTACTATGGGACACCAGTGGGTGGCAGCCAACTATAATGATCCAAGGACATGTGCGGTATGTGGAGCTACAGAAGGAGTGGCACTTACTTCATATGCTGAGGGGCCATTTGCTAATATCAGCTATAACTTAAGCAGTGGTTCCAAGCAGAATTACAGTACTATTACAGGTGTTGATGACAGAATATCCAATGGTACAGTCACAGTTGAGAGCTACACCAAGTATTCTGAGGACCCAACACACCCATATAAGGAGGGCTATGAGTGGAGAGAGGTTAAGGTTAAATTCTCCATGGATAAGCCTAGCCGAGTAATGTGGGGATACACAGATATATATCTTGGTCTTAACGAATATGCCAAGACAGACTATATTACTTATGCAGATGGTACCAGGGAAAAAGTGGAAGCGACTCAGTCCTTCCAGAGTGAGGTGATACTTCCACCTGTTACCCCAACACAGGCACCGACACCTACAGCAGAGCCAACCCCTGAGCCAACACAGAGCAGCTCTAATTCA
>JAZLFL010000258.1:0-2085 GCA_045615825.1 Lachnospiraceae bacterium | reverse complement strand
CTCAGCCATCTTAGTGATAACTTCTGGATGAATAATCTGCTTCTTAAGCTCTACCATGTACTTGTCATCGATTTCCTCACCAATCACCTGATAGAGACCAGCAGCCTCGGCATCAGCCTTAGCCATCGTCTTAACTGTATGGTAGTCTGTTACATTTTTAACCTCAGTAATAATCTCCTTATCCTTAGGAGCTGTTACCTGAGCTCCGTCCTCCCAGTATACCTTGTATCCGTTATACTCTGGTGGATTATGGCTGGCTGTAACAACGATACCCGAGATACATCCTAAAGTACGAAGTGCGAAGCTAAGCTCTGGAGTAGGTCTGAGCTCATCAAATACATATGCCTTAATGCCGTTAGCAGCGAGACAAAGAGCTGCCTCATCAGCGAACTCTGGACTCATGAATCTTGAATCATAAGCAATGGCAACACCCTTATCCTGACCACCCTGCTTGATGATGTAGTTAGCAAGACCCTGTGTTGCCTTTCTAACTGTGTATATGTTCATTCTGTTAGTACCTGCACCGATGACACCACGAAGTCCACCAGTACCGAACTCTAATTCCTTATAAAATCTGTCTTCAATAGCAGCCTCGTCGCCATCAATAGCCTTAAGCTCTGCCTTAGTATCAGCATCGAAGTAATCATCTTCAAGCCAAAACTTGTACTCATCCATGTAGCTCATATTTTCTCTCCTTTTGACTCTGTGCGTCCCTCACGCAAACTATACAACAATTCTAGCATATCCTAACCGAATAGTCACTTCTATCAAGCGAGAAATTCGGATTATAATACGGGTCACCAGCCTCCAATACAGAAGCCCATTTCTCACGGAACATCTCCGATTCACGATTGTACCTCTCAGCCTTCTCCCCCTTATCATCAAGTCCACGGCTTATAGACTCGAAGTGATATAGCTCGGCGAATGGTGTGAATACATTAAGAAGCCCGAGTTCCCTTATCCTCAGGCAAAAATCAACGTCATTAAGAGATATCTCAAACGACTCATCCAAGCCCCCTAACTGGTTATAGATAGCCGTCTTGACCATGAGACATGCTCCCGTAACGGCAGTTACATTCTGTGTATAACAGAGACGTCCCATATATCCGAGATTCTCGTATGACTTGCCATAATGTGTATGTCCAGCTGTTCTGTGCGCACCAAGACCAATTACCACACCGGCGTGCTGAATGGTCTTATCTGGATACAGAAGCTTACAACCAACCGCTCCGACATCTTCACGCTGCGCATACATAAGTAGCTCTTCAATCCAGTTAACAGACAATACCTGCGTATCATTATTAAGCAGAATTAAATATTCACCTGTGGCAAAGCTTACACCGAAGTTATTAATCTTGGAATAATTGAATCCGCCCTCATAACGGACTACTCTTACATGCTCATCCTCTTCAATTGCCTTGTAATATTCCTCTATCTCAGGTGTTGTCGAATTATTCTCTACAACGATTATTTCGTAATTATCATATGTTGTTCTCTCTAAGATTGATCCGATACATCTCTCTAAATCCACTTTGTGGTCCTTATTAGGAATAACAATCGATACCTTAGGATTACCAATTATTTCGTAAGAGATTCTAAAAATTGTCTCAAAGGCACGTGTGCTTGTAATCTGGAAATTCTTAAAACCATGTGTGGTGAGATGATCCGCTACAGCACCGCGGGCTGCCTCAATCGCATAACTTTTTGCACTGATATCGGATGCTACAGAGCCGGCATGCGATCTCCAGTAATACAGAAGTCTTGGGACATGCACGATGTTCTCAGCCTTGTCAGTAAGACGAAGAATCATGTCGTGGTCCTGGCTGCCGTCGAACTTGCTTCTGAAGAGCTCAGTACCCTCAAGAAGAGACCTCTTAAAGCAGCTGAAATGGCAGATATAGTTGTTGGCACGAAGGTTATCAACCGCATAATCAGGCTTGAAATGCATCGTAATCATCCTGTCGATGCTGCCCTTATGGAAGGTGGTCTCATCGCAGTAGATATAGTCCGCATTCTTCTCATTAATAACCTTGGCATATTCGAAACGCGCCTCTGGATGAAGGATGTCATCATGGTCAAAAAGGC
>JAZLFL010000257.1:0-3449 GCA_045615825.1 Lachnospiraceae bacterium | reverse complement strand
AACATGGATCCGGCTATAATCTAATGCGTTATTTTTTCTTTCTGGAAACGATAATACTCTGAATTACAAGGAACAGACACAGCATGCCTGCCACTGTGATATTCTTCCACCATGCATCATCGAAACCGGCACTGGATACGATATTACGGATCGTACTAAGGGAAAGTACGCCGAATAATGTTCCGATAATATTACCAACACCACCGGTAAGCATCGTACCACCGATGATTGATGAAGCGATTGCGTTCATCTCTGCGCCCTGTGCATGAGTAGCAGCACCAGAGCCTACATGTAAGAAGTATACATATCCACCGATACCACCTAACATAGAGCAGATGATATGTGAGTAGAACTTTGTTCTCTTAACATTGATACCAAGCATAAGAGCTGACTGCTTGTTACCACCTACTGCATAGAATGCACGGCCAAGCTTTGTCCACTTAAGCATGATAAACATAAGGATTACTATAACTATGGCAACTACTACACCGATCTCAACATAAGCTGGAACGTATACACCCTTCTTATTAACTGATCCCATACCAGGAATAAGAATTCTTGTCTCCTTGAGAGCCTTGAATGCGGCGTTCTCAACGTTGAATGGGTTAGTATTAACGATAGTTGTCATACCTCTGGCAAAGAACATACCCGCCAGGGTGACTATGAATGGCTGGATGTCAAGGTAAGCAACAAGTGAACCCTGTACAAGACCGAAGCCAAGACCAATTGCTAATGCGATAAGCATTGATACTACAACATTGCCGCCCTTGAAATCAAGGTAAACTGCACAGCACATACTAACGAGTGCTGTCATACCACCTACAGAGATATCAATTCCGCCTGTGATCATTACAAGTGAAAGACCACATGAGAGGATGATAAGTGCTGCATTGGTATTAAGGATATTGAAGAACGCCTGTGGCTTAAGGAAGCCCTTGCCCTGGAATACGATTGCTCCAATATACATTAAGAAGAATACTACTACAGTGATTGTTAACAGAAGGTTGCTATCTGTCATGTTCTTGATTTTCTTTAACATTATGCTACCTCCTTCTTGCCACTCTTAAGCTTCTTTGAAATCTGTGCCATCTTCTCTCTAACTGTTGGAGCAGAGAATACTACAAGAAGAATAACTACTACAGCCTTGTAAGCTGGAAGTGCATCAGACTGAACCTCGAACTTGTAAAGTGTAGTTGTAAGAAGCTGAATAACGAAAGCACCGATAATTGATGCTACCATGTTGAACTTACCACCACTAAGTGCATTACCACCAAGCGCAACTGCGAGGATTGCATCCATCTCAATATCCTTAGCGATAACTGAGTAGTTGATTGATGAAAGTCTACTTACCTTAATAAGAGCTGCTACTGCAACACATGCACCAAGGATTACATATGTAAGCCACTTGATGAATACTGGGTTAAGACCGTTAAGTCTTGAAGAACTCTCATTAATACCTACAGCCTGTGAATAAAGGCCTAAGTTAGTGAACTTAAGAACAAGTGCAATTACTATCATGCACGCTATAGCTATGAAACATGGTGTAGGAATAGGACATCCTGGAATAAATCCACCAAATGTTGCAAAAGTTGGATCACTAACGATTGGAAGCTCGTTGTTGTTAATCCATGCTGCAATTGAACGACCAGCTGTATAAAGAATCAGGGTCGCAACCATTGGCTGAATCTTAAATATCGCAACCAGTACACCGTTGAAAGCACCGAATGCCATCGCAACTACTAAAGCTACAAGGAAAGCTACAATGATTGGAGCCTGAAGTGTCTCAGGACGTGAATCCCTACCACATAAAACTCTAAGAATTGTACTACCTGCAATAGCGATTGCTGCACCAACTGAAATATCCTGTCCACCTGAAGCAGCTGTAACAAGAGTCATACCGATTGCAAGAATTGCAAGCTCTGAACCCATGTTAAGTACTGTAATAAGGTATCCAGATAATACTGGGTTACCATCACTGTTATATCCAAGTGCAATCTTGAAGAATGATGGATCAACAATGAAATTAACTAAAAGCAGTAAAAATAATGCTGCTAATGGAATTGTAATCTGATTTCTTAAGATACCACCGAAGATGTCGGAAGCACTCTTTTTAGTTTTTGTAGCCATTATGCTTCACCTCCAGCAATTGTACTCATAATCTTTGTCTGGTTGAGGTCTTCGCCCTTAAGCTCTCCTACAACCTTTCTATCTCTCATGACAATCATTCTTGAACATGTTCTTAACATCTCATCTGTCTCTGAAGAAATGAATGTAACACTCATGCCTTCGCTTGCGAGCTTAAGAACGAGCTTCTGAATATCTACCTTAGTACCTACGTCAATACCTCTTGTAGGCTCATCAAGGATAAGATAATCAGGATGTGTTAATAACCATCTTGCAAGAATAACCTTCTGCTGATTACCACCTGAAAGTGACTTAATAGGTGTATCAGCACTTGCTGTCTTGATTGAGAGTGCCTTGATATACTCATCAGCAAAAGCGTACTGCTCTGCCTTAGTAAATGGCTTGAAGAATCCCTTCATAACCTGAAGAGCAAGAATAATATTCTCTCTTACTGAAAGGTCACCGACAATACCGTCAACCTTACGATCCTCAGGAAGGTATCCGATACCAGCCTTCATAGCATCAATTGGCTTGTTAATCTTAATTGGCTGTCCATTCTTCTTAACTGTTCCGGAAATAACCTTATCTGCACCGAAGATAGCTCGTACAGACTCGCTTCGTCCTGAACCAAGAAGACCAGTAAAGCCGTTAACCTCACCCTTACGGATGTGGAAGTCGAATGGCTTAATACCAGCAACAGATGAAAGATTCTCGAACTCGAATACTGGTGTAGAACCATCATCAAGTACTGATGCAGCATCATCTGACTTAATATCTGAAAGATCATCGAGTTCCTTACCAAGCATCTTGGATACTAACTGAACTCTTGGAAGATCTTTGATTTCATATTCACCAACAAGCTTACCGTCTCTAAGTACTGTAATCTTGTCACATACTTCATATACCTGATCAAGGAAGTGAGTTACGAAAATAATACCAACTCCTCTTGCCTTGAGGTCTCTCATTAACTTAAAGAGCTTCTGAACTTCCTGATCATCAAGAGATGATGTAGGCTCATCTAAGATAAGAACCTTACAGTCCATATCTACGGCTCTTGCAATAGCAACCATCTGCTGTACAGCGATTGAACAGCTTCCAAGCTGCTGTGTTGGCTTCGCTGGAATATCAAGAGACTCAAGCATCTTAGCTGCTCCCTCATTCATCTTCTTCCAGTTCTGAAGCAATTCATCGGATCTACCGATGTACATATTCTCTGCCACTGACAGATTAGGACACAGTGTAATCTCCTGGTACACTGTTGAGATGCCAGCATGCTGTGCATCCTGTGGAGACTTAATACTTACGGCGCCATCGTGGCCTTCAAG
>JAZLFL010000256.1:0-7473 GCA_045615825.1 Lachnospiraceae bacterium | reverse complement strand
AGCCTCCTTAAGCTTCTCTCTGATTGGAAGATGCTGTGGACAGTGCTGCTCACACTTACCACACTGGATACACTGTGAAGCGAAGCAAGGCTCCTTCCTGATACCCATGCTCTGTGCGAACTCGAATCTTGCCGCAGTCTTCTTATCAATATACATAAGGTTGTAGTAATAGAAGTTACCAGGAATATCCACTCCCATTGGACAAGGCATACAGTACTTACAGCCTGTACATCCAACCTTCTCATTCTCTCTAATGATAGCCACGATGTCCTTCACCATAGCGAAATCATCCTCTGTCAGATGACCCGGTGTGGCATCAGATGCTATACGCATATTCTCCTCTACCATCTCCATAGAGTTCATACCGGAAAGAATACATGTAACGCCTGGCTGATCCCAAAGCCAGCGAAGGCCCAACTCTGCCGGTGTATACTTCTTATCTGAAGCGGCTAATAGTTCCTTAGCCTTAGTAGGGAGGTTAACTAACTTACCTCCACGAAGTGGCTCCATGATAATAACAGGAATACCCTTCGCTGCAGCAGCCTCCAAGCCTATACGTCCTGCCTGGCTGTATTCATCAAGATAGTTATACTGAATCTGACAGAAGTCCCAGTCATACGCATCCAAAAGCTTTAAGAACATATCTGTATTACCATGATATGAAAAGCCCACATTACGAACACTTCCGTTAGCCTTGTGTTCCTTAATCCAGTCTTCAATACCAAGACTCTGTAAGTGCTCCCATTCAGCATAGTCTGTGAACATATGCATCAGATAATAATCAATGTAGTCCGTTCTTAATCTGCTTAATTCCTCATTAAAGGTCTTATCGATCTGTGCGTTATTCCTCATAAGATACTGAGGAAGCTTAGTAGCAATCATAACCTTATCACGACACTTGTTCTCTTCTAAGATCCTTCCGAGACACTCCTCACTACCTGGATATATGTATGCTGTATCAAGATAATTAACACCATTCTCGATTGCATACATCAGTTCCTTTTCAGCCTTTTCATAATCAATAGCGTTGCCCTTCCTTGTAAAGCGCATACAGCCATAACCTAACTGAGATATTTTTGTTCCGTTTCTGTCTTCCCTATAAAGCATATTCTTCTCCCAAATTAGACTTAAGCTCAACCAGAGCCTTCTTATGTAGTAACTTCACGTATGAATATGAGATATCTAATTTATCCGCTATCTCATTAAGCTTAAGCCCCGAATAGTAGTGAAGGATGATAAGATCCCTCTCCCTCTCATCAAGCTTTTCTAAGGCCGTAGCAAGACCATCTAACATCTCATTATTCAACACTTCTTCCTCGACATTGGAGTCAAGCGCCATGTCCTCAGGCACTTCCTCATGAACATGCCTTGTCCTGTAATAGTCGATAAGTGTATTACGTGCAATTGTAAATATCCATGTAGACAGCGATGACTTGCTGTCATCGAATCTGTCATACTTCTCATATACCTTAATGAATACGTCTGAGCAGATGTCCTCTGCTAAATACATATCATTAACCTTACTATATATGAAATTCTGGACCTTGGTGTGGTAGGATTCGTATATCTCTGTCCTGATGTCGTTATTCACAGCCGAATCCTCCCTAATTATCTAAATTATCGCGAGATCGTCTGCTATCTACAGTTGTCTTACCAGCAGCACTAATCATGCTAAGATCATCATCGCTTAGCGCTGTCATATTAGACATATACTTACTCTCTGTCGCTTCAATAAGCTTGGAAAGTCTGTCGTTTGACTCGAATCTCTGAAAATCGAATAAAGTCTTTAACGTATTCTCCATGTTGCTCTCCTTTCCTTAATATTTGCATATATACATATTCATATACGATATATACAAACATAAAGGCTAATGTTACTATTTATCGTCTGACGAACCTGCCCCATGATGAGTTATATCTTGAATTGTATCATACTGACGGGTATTAGTGCACAAAAAAGTGGTCTCAGGCTATACCTAAGACCACTAAATAGGCTTTATTCACGTGCAACCGTCGGAATCATTGGTACATTAACCGCAAACACCGTCTTAATCATCCATATGAAGAACAGAATCACAAGCACCGGAAGCACACATGATGTAACAATCATTACCGCCAGAGCCTCAATGAAGTGACTAAGCATTCCTGAGACGTACTCAACTGTGCTCTGAGCCTTATTACCAATCCAGTTAGTCACACGCTCAATCATGCTTGCCTGCTCAGTCTCTACCTCAGCTTCCTCACATATCTCTGTTGCTTCATTAATAGTCGCATCAATGGATGCCGCATATCTGTTATAGATGAAGCTTGTCACCTCAACACTTGCAGGAATCACCATATATATAGCAAGCGCACATACTGCAATCTTATAGCTTACTATCCTGAAGGTCCTGCCAAGCTTAAGATACCCGATTAACCACACAGCTGCTGCCACAGGTATAAGTATCTTGAAGGATACAAGTCCCATGAAGGTAATCAGATATTTCTCAATATACAGCGCACTTAATGCCAGTAAGAAGTACTTGCTAAGCTCTGCAAGCTCTGTCGCAATAGGTGTGCACTGATCACCTGGTAAAAGTGTGATAATTGCAGAAGCGGCTGTGGAACCTGCTGTAAGCTCCATGACTGTGTGTATATTGCTGTCAATCACAGCTACTCTTCCAGCCTGTCTCTCATCACTGGTCGTCCAGGTAGTTAACTTAGTGAACGAGAATACCATCAGAAGTATAACCGCCGCCGATACTAATATCTTATTATTAATCTTAACTGCCATATCCTACCTCCACTCGAACTTAATAGTGTATGTATCATCATTAAGTATTCCCTTAATGAAATTAGCTATTACGCTCTCCGCTCTCTCGTCAGCTCTCTCAAGTATTCCCTTGGAAAGTGCCTTATCCTTAGCATCCTTCTCGAACTCAACCATTGACAGATTATAGTCCTCAAAGCTCATCTTATTCCACATGCCTTCCTTCTCTGAATAGAGCTTGAAGCTGTCGAAATCAATATCAATCTGCTGCACATCTGACTTAGGAAGAGTAACAGTTATTACCTTACCTTCCTCATCCTTCTTAACAGATATCTCACTGCAGTCGATTCCGGCTGTTACAATACCGTCATAGCTGAATACCACATTGGACTCTGAAGGAATAACCTTGAAGATCTTCTTGACGGATGTATAATCCTCGACCTGGGTGAAATAGTACTCCTCTGTTATAAGTACTCCCATATCCTTAAGCCCATCCTGAATCATCTCTGAGGATACCTTCTTCTCGACCTCAATTAGCTTCTCTACTTCCTTCTCAACCACCTTCTCAACAATTCTGACCTTGGGCGCTTCAGTCTTACCTGCTATAGCTGATACTGTGTTGGATGCTGCCGTATCCTTCTTCGTCATAACATCCTGAACAATCAGACACAGAATCGCAATTATCATTACTGCTAACAGGATTACTGATAGTATTCCACCAAGCTTACCAGTCTTGTTAGTCTCAATCATTTTTTCATCTGCCATATTCGCCCTCCCCGATACTAGTCTGTTGACTACTGTTATACATTATTATACGAACAAAAAAAGTATTCGGACATATAAAAAAAAGCGAATTAGACAAGTCTAATTCGCCATCTCGCAGAGTTCTGCGAGCATCTTAGGAAGTTCTGCTTCCATATTATCATTGTGGAACTGGCAGGTACCAACCTTCTTATGGCCACCACCGCCATACTTAAGCATCAGGCTTCCGACATTAACATCTGATGTCTTATTAAGGATGCTGTATCCGACTGCTGCCGAACATCCTTCACCGCCTCTGCCGCTTACGATCCATGCTGAGATATTCTGCTCTGGATACATAGAATAAATCATGAATCTGTTACCAGTGTAGATAGGATCCACACCACGAAGATCTGTGATAATAACATTACCCTCTGTACGCGTATGAGCAGTTACCATCTCCTTGAACTTAGCTGTCTGCTCGTTATATACCTCGATACGCTCTACAACATCCGACATTGCAAGAATCTCCTCAGTGGTATTCCTGCTGCATGCAACTAAGAGCTTCTCCATTAACTGATAGTTAGATATTGTGAACTGTCTCCAGCGTCCAAGACCTGTTCTTGGATCCATAAGGAAGCCTACTAATATCCAACCTGTTGGGTTCATAATCTCGTCGATAGTAAGATCACCTGAATCAACCTTATCAACAGCGATCATAATATCGTCATACTGAGGGAATCTCTCCTTGCCACCATAATATTCATATATAATACGTGCACATGATGGAGTAACACGACTCTCGCCCTTGTACTTGCCCTCTAACTGCTGACGCTCGAACTCACTTGAATGGTGTTCGAACCAAAGTCCACATCCTTCAACATAAGGAACGTTAGCAAGACAATCATCCTCCGTGATTTCTACAAGTCCATCCTGCAAATCCTTAGGATGAGCGAATTTCCAATTGTCGATGACACCTGCTTCAAGTAAAAGTGCACCACATACAAGTCCGTCAAAATCAGATCTGGTAACCAGTCTCATTGCTATAACCTCCTCTAGTAGTTAATTACTATTCTAATTCTATCACACTTACTTCCAATTAATAAGTCCAAGTCCTATTAAGCATACAATAATTCCACATACTTTATTCCATGTGATGGACTCCTTATACAATCCATAGCCTACGAAGATAAGTATAACGGCAAGAACGGCTGCCTGAACTATCTGCGCGGTGCTGACACCCCAGCCTGCCTTGTATGCATATATGTAACCTACCTCTAGACCCACTATGGACAGACCAAGCACGAAAGGTGCCCAGTTAAGATGGCTGTACTCCCTTAGTATACTGGCATCCTTATTAAGAATAATATACAGCACAAAGGATATAGCTGCTCCAACCAGGTATGTAATTGTAAGAGATGCCAGTGGATTGATTCCATCCGGCACTGACTTGGCACATATCTGATAGAACGCATTAGACAGCACTACAAGTGCTAACGGCCAAATATAATTAATCATTAGTCTCATCCTTCCTGCATATTATCAAGGAAAGCCTGTGCTTCCTTCTTCATCTCCTCTACGACATCACTTGGACTGACAACCTTAACATCTCTGCCAAGGCTGAATATCCAGCCAAAGAACTGAGGACTGACATAGACATTTACATTAATTTCACTATGCTCATCATCAACCTTTCTGATTGTGATATCCTTGCCAAATCTGTCGATAAATACACCCACCATTGGATTAGCGAATACTATCTTCACCATGGTCTTCCTGCCCTGATACATTCCAAAGGTCGACTTAGTGTATTCGGCCATATCAAAGTTTCTGAATTCATCTTTGCCGGCGCGTCTCTCCTCTTCAACAGAGAGCTTCATCATCTTATCGACACGATAATGCTTAATCTTATTATCGAAATCATCGTAAGCAACCATATAATAGTTCTCATCATCCCAGGTAAGAGCCCATGGACTTACGATGAACCAGTCACCACCATGCCTTGGCACAAGCTTCTTGTTCACATCCCAACGGTAGTATTTGAATTTAATCTTCTTATTCTCATTGATGGCTGTGTGAATGTAATCGACATTGTAATATACCGATTCATTCATAGTCTTAACACGGTCATTGATATATACCTGTCGCTGTAGCTGCTTGGCCTGATGCTCACTTACTAAGTTCTTAATCTTCGCGATCAGCTCTCGCGACTTGGTCTGTGTTATGAACTTCGACGATTGAATAGCATCAATAAGCAGTTTGACTTCTGCAAGTTCGAACTCTCGCGCTCCAACATGATAGAATGTCTCACGACCTCTCTGCTCCTTGATAATCTCTACTCCGAACTTCTCTGTCATATCTGCAAAATCCGCATAGATACTTTTTCTCTCTGCCGTAACATCGAATTTCTCAAGTTCATCCACTATCTGCGGCAGCGTAAGACTGTGTTCGTCGTCTGTCTTCGCCTGCATTATCTTCATTAAATATGTGAATTTGAATTTCTGATTAGAACCTCTGGACATATTCGGTAACCTCCACCACTTAATAATATCATCATATTCTTGAATTGCTATCTTTCCAACTGTTCATCATGACATACGCAGCCATAGATTCGGCACTGGTTCCTTCTGATACAAAATGCGGGCTTCCACATACGCCGTGGATAATCCCATACGCATCTACATACTTTTCCATTGTTTCAGAGACTATATCCGCATATTTCACATATTCGACCGGCAAAAGACCTTGCCCCACTGCTCTGTAAATATACGTAGCCATCATCATAGCACTTGTGCCATCGATAAACGATGACTCATCATCTAAGAAATCATGAAAACGTCCATCTATTAACTGATATGACAACATGTGGTCCAGAATATTTCTCGACATTACTTCCAGATTCGCTGATATATCTGTGAATCCTGTTCTCTTTGCTATTTCGTAAACATAAAGCATCCCAAGCACTGCCCAGCCGTTTCCGGTAGCCCATAGCTTATCTCTTACAAATTGATTCGTACCTGCATCATAAATATGTCTAAGCAATCCTGTCTTATGATCAATGAGATAATCATACATTCCCTTAATCTGAAAATATGCTTCTTCCACTTCTCCCATTTCTGCCAAAAATGGTGGAGCCATATATATTGAATCTGCCCATATCTGATTTGGAGAAAATCCATCATGGAAACTTATTTCAGTGTGACATAAAATGCCCTTATCTGTTCTTGGTGCAGCATGCATAAGGTAATCCAACATCTTATTCGCTGCCGTCAGATATATCTCATCTCCGGTGATATCATAAGCTTTTTTCACGCAGATACCATTTGCAGCCGGATCCGTAACAGTAATATTTTCATTAATAACTGCAAGTCTCCCATCGGGTTGTTGACGAAGAACTGCATCATGTGCCATTGCTACAGCCACTTCAATATCACCTGCTTCATACAATGCCTGCATGCAGACTCCCTGCTCCCAAGGATATCTTTGAACTGATAACATAGCCATTTTAACTTTTTCCATATTCTTACGCATTATGGGTACTCCTTGAGCATTTTGAATCATCTCACACTTATTGACTTCTTTAACTCTTCTTTCAGATATTCATAGCGAAGACGTTTCTCTTCCTTTAAGAAATGAACCTCACGGCTCTGAACCGGATTGTTCTCATAAGATAAGACTTCATATCCAAATTGTTCACTCGTAAGATCAAATATGCAGTCGCCAATTACATTGTAGCAGTGATAATTACCACCGCTTCTGAGTATTCCATATACCTCTCCACCGAAAATATCCTGCGCAAGAAAAGCTGTAATAGAACACTGTCCCAATGTCATATTTTCTTTTGACCAGCTGTCTCTCATTCTTGGTGCACAGGTATCAACACACCAAATCTCTGATAACAAATCATACAGATGTCTTGGATCTTTTATCTCTTTGTATTCTTCATTAACTGCAGAAACATCCGCAGTCTGCCAACCGTAGAA
>JAZLFL010000255.1:0-5602 GCA_045615825.1 Lachnospiraceae bacterium | reverse complement strand
TTAAATCTCTGAAGGCCCTTCTTGTTCTCGCGAACTTCGATAACATCACCAGCCTTAACGAGGTATGATGGAATGTTAACTGGCTTACCATTAACTAAGAACATCTTATGATCTACAACCTGTCTAGCTTCTCTACGAGTTCTAGCAAATCCCATTCTGAATACTACAGAATCAAGTCTGCTCTCAAGAATAGTCATGAGGTTCTCACCTGTCATGCCCTTCTGTCTATCAGCCTTCTCATAGTAGTTACGGAAAGGCTTCTCAAGAACGCCATAGATGAACTTAGCCTTCTGCTTCTCACGAAGCTGTAAGCCATACTCGCTCATCTTCTTGTTTCCGTGAATCTTTGTTCTGTTTGACTTCTTGTCATATCCTAAGAATGTAGGATCAAGATCAAGTGATCTACATCTCTTAAGGACTGGTGTACGATTTACTGCCATTTTTATTCTCCTTAAAAATAGTTGTTTACATCAGCGTACCCGCTGACTTCTTCCAACGTTAATAGTAACCAAACTTTCAATGGTAATTCGCTCCTACTTTTGAGCGAATTACATAGAAAACATGTAGTGTTTTCTATTAGACACGACGTCTCTTTGGAGGACGGCATCCATTGTGTGGTACTGGTGTTACGTCACGGATAGACTCAACCTGAAGACCAGCTGCTGCAAGAGCTCTGATAGCTGCCTCACGTCCTGAACCTGGACCCTTAACGAATACATCAACCTTCTTAAGACCATGAACGAGAGCTGCCTTTGTAGCTGTCTCTGCTGCCATCTGAGCTGCGTATGGTGTAGACTTCTTAGATCCTCTGAATCCAAGTCCACCTGCTGAAGCCCATGAGAGTGCATTACCCTGGTCATCTGTAAGTGTTACGATAGTGTTGTTAAAGCTAGCCTGGATATGTGCCTGACCATGCTCAACGTTCTTCTTAACACGCTTCTTAGTTACCTTCTTAACTGCTTTAGCCATTTTATTTACCTCTTTCTTTCCATTTGCCTACACTAAAGTGTGTAGAGGGGATTCATATCCCCTGACAGTAAGAAAAATCTTACTTGCTTAAATTACTTCTTCTTGTTAGCTACTGTACGCTTAGGACCCTTACATGTTCTAGCGTTTGTCTTAGTCTTCTGACCACGACATGGAAGATTACGTCTATGACGAATTCCTCTGTAGCATCCGATCTCCTGAAGTCTCTTAATATTAAGAGCGATTTCTCTACGAAGATCACCTTCTACTGTGTACTCAGCGTCGATAACCTCTGAAAGTGCCTTAACCTCGTCATCTGTGAGGTCTCTAACACGTGTATCTGGGTTAACCTTAGCCTTTTCAACAATGTTTGTTGCGCTTACACGACCAATACCATAGATATATGTGAGACCGATCTCGATTCTCTTATCTCTTGGTAAGTCTACACCTGCAATACGAGCCATATTTTTCTCCTTTTTTCTTCTGCAGTACTATACTGCGATACTAATTGATTGGGGTGGGGTCTTACTACCACCCAGCCGGCATCTACCGACCGTTCCGATACTGTGTGTCATTATTCTCGGTATCAATATGTATTCTCCGTCAGCTCTACGGATTTATACTTATATCATTATTACTGAATAATGAAGCAGAGGGGGCTTAATTAACCCTGACGCTGCTTGTGCTTAGGATTCTCACAGATAATTCTGATAGATCCTTTTCTCTTAATGACTTTACACTTTTCACAAATCGGCTTTACTGATGATCTAACCTTCATATTTAGACCCTCCTTTCCATAAAAAGACCGTTTATCATTATAGCAAAAGCCAAATGGCTTGTCTATACTTAATTTATTTTTTTGCAGAGCCATTCGCTCGCTGCATAATGGATTTCTACGAGCAGGCCATTCGCTCGCTGCAAGCAGCTACGCTCATGTACTCTTGCTTCGCAAGAAATCTGTCGCCAATGCCTAAAGCTTGTGAGCAAGCTCACGCTTTGCATTGTCTCCAGACTGCCTGCTCTACTTATCTCTCCAGATGATTCTGCCCTTGCTTAAGTCGTATGGACTCATCTCAAGAGTAACCTTATCACCTGGTAAAATTCTAATGAAGTTCTGACGTAACTTACCACTAATGTGTGCAAGTACTACATGTCCATTCTCAAGCTCTACCTTAAACATTGTGTTAGGAAGCTTCTCAACTACTGTTCCTTCGATTTCGATAACATCACTTTTTGACATTCACTATCTCCTTAAATCAATATCTGTTTCTTCTATATATAATAGGTACATCTTACAAAAGAGTAAGTATTTCAGGCTCACCTTCTGTAATAAGAATTGTATTCTCATAATGAGCTGATGGAAGTCCATCCTCAGCAACTACTGTCCAGTCATCATCAAGCCACTCAACATCAGCTCTTCCAAGATTAATCATTGGCTCAATAGCAAGTGTCATTCCTGGCATAAGCTTTGGTCCTCTTCTTGGCTGTCTGAAGTTTGGTATCTGTGGATCCTCATGAAGAGCAGTTCCTATACCATGGCCGACCAGATCTCTTACTATTCCATATCCATACTGTGATACATAATCATCAATTGCATTAGATATATCAAATAGATGATTTCCAGCCTTTGCCATTTTAATTCCTTCGAAGAACGCCTGCTTGGTAACATCCATAAGCTGTTTAACTTCTTCGCTTACATTACCTACTGCGTAAGTTCTGGCTGCATCTGAATGATAGCCCTTATATATAAGTCCTGCATCAAGGCTTACTATATCGCCTTCCTTAAGAATTCTCTGCTTACTTGGAATACCGTGTACGACTTCTTCGTTAACAGATACGCATATGCTTGCTGGATATCCGTTGTAGTTAAGGAAATTTGGAATACATCCAAAGCTTCTTATCAGCTTATCACCGATATCGTTTACATCCATTGTAGACATTCCCGGCTTAATAGCTTTACCAAGTTCATCATGAACCTTCGCAAGAATCTTACAAGACTCTCTCATCAGCTGTATTTCTCTTTCAGATTTGATTGAAATAGCCATAACCGATGCCCCTCTGTTAGCCTAACAGTTCTACGATTGATGCAAAAACATCCATCATATCTACTGTTCCATCAACTGTGTGAAGTATTCCCTTTGCTGTGTAGTAATCGATAAGTGGCTGTGTCTGTGCATGGTATACATCAAGTCTCTTCTTAACTGTTTCTGGCTTATCATCATCTCTTAAAATAAGCTCTGCACCACACTTGTCGCAGATACCCTCTGTCTTTGGTGGAACATGCTTAATATGATATGTAGCGCCACATGTTACACATGCTCTTCTTCCGCCCATACGATTGATGATGTTCTCATCTGGTACATTAACATCAATTGCGAAATCAACTGAATCACCAAGCTCTGTAAGAGCCTTGTCAAGTACCTCTGCCTGTGGAATAGTACGTGGGAAACCATCAAGAACATATCCGTTCTGACAATCATCCTGTGCTACTCTGTCAAGCAAAATCTTTACTGTAAGTTCATCTGGAACTAACTGTCCCTGATCCATATATCTCTTAGCTTCCATACCGAGCTCTGTACCATTCTTGATATTAGCTCTGAAGATATCTCCTGTAGAGATGTGTGGAATGCTATATTTTTCTGCAATCATCTTTGCCTGTGTTCCCTTACCAGCACCAGGCGCACCTAACATAATAATTTTCATAATATTATTTCCTCATTAGAAAAACGTTCCATATAAAACTGTTAATGGACAAGGTGGTTTCCCACCTTGCCCGTCATTAACATTTAGTCATTTAAAAAGCCCTTGTAATTTCTTACAAGCATCTGAGACTCAACCTGCTTGATTGTCTCTAAGATTACGCTGACAATGATGATCAAGCTTGTACCACCGAATGATACTCTAGCATTGAAAAGACCATTGAATACGAATGGGAGAACACCTACGATTGTTAATCCACATGCACCAATAAAGATGATGTAATTAAGAATCTTTGTAAGATACTCGCTTGTTGGCTTACCAGGTCTAATACCAGGTACGAAACCACCATTCTTCTTCATGTTATCAGCAATCTCAATTGGATTAAATGTAATTGATGTATAGAAGTAAGCAAAGAAGATTACCATTAAGATGTATGCTACAAGACCAAGTGAATACTGTGGTGTAGCTATCTTGCACCAATTACTTGAGCTAAGACCCTTAAGTATCTCTGTCCAAACTCCTGTAGTTCTTACTCCAGCGAGCTGACAAATGATAATTGGGAACTCTAAAATAGAGCTTGCGAAGATGATTGGAATAACACCAGCTGTGTTAATCTTGAGTGGAATATTTGTTGACTGACCACCCATCATTCTTCTACCCTGCATTCTCTTAGCATACTGTACAGGGATTCTTCTCTCACCATCATTTAAGATAATAACAAGTACGATCATAAATGCGATGATAGCAAGTATAATTACGGAAGCCACAACTGCAAGTGCAATTGCTTTTCCCTTAACAAACTGCTCAAACAGACCAGCTATATCCTGAGGAATACGTGAGATGATGTTGATAATGAGTACGATTGAAATACCATTTCCTACACCGTTCTCTGTGATTCTCTCGCCGATCCACATAAGTACTGCACTACCTGCTGTAAGTGCAGCAATAACTGTAATCACATTGAGTGCATTATATGTTGCTAAAAGACCACTTCTACCAAAGCCAATTGCCATTGCTGTTGACTCGATAAGAGCAAGGCCTACTGTAACATAACGAGTAATGGAAGCAATCTTCTTACGTCCTTCCTCGCCTTCCTTCTGCATCTCCTCAAGCTTTGGAATAGCTATAGTCATCAACTGCATGATGATTGAAGATGTGATATAAGGAGTAATGTTCAATGCGAACACAGACATGTTCAAAAATGAACCGCCCGTAAAAGCATCAAAGAAATTGAATGCGTCCCCACTCTGTGCTGCAAACCAATTAGCAAAGTAATTACGGTCTACACCAGGCACTGGGAGCTGTGATCCTAAACGGATCACAACTAGCATTGCGAGTGTATATAAAAGCTTAACTCGGATCTCTTTGATCTTAAACGCATTCTTAAGTGTCTTAAACATTAGATCACCTCTACAGTTCCACCAAGTGCCTCAATCTTCTCCTGTGCTGATGCGCTGAATGCATTAGCCTGAACGTTGAGCTTCTTAGTAAATTCTCCATTTCCGAGGATCTTTACTCCATCTCTTGGATTCTTGATAAGTCCAGCTTCAATCATCTTCTCGATTGTTACTGTTGAACCTGATCTGAATCTCTCTAACTCACTAATATTGATTGCAACGATGTCCTTAGAGTTACGGTTTGTGAAACCTCTCTTAGGAAGTCGTCTGTATAATGGCATCTGACCACCTTCGAAACCGATTCTTGGTGCGCCTGATCTAGCCTTCTGACCCTTGTGGCCCTTACCAGCTGTCTTGCCATTTCCTGAGCCGTGTCCACGACCTCTTCTAAAATTATCGTTCTGCTTAGAGCCAGCTGCTGGCTGTAAATTAGATAATTCCATTTTGCTGACACCTCCTATTTTAATATTAAGCTTCTTCTACCTTAAGCATATAACCTACTTTACGAATCATACCACGTGTTGCGTCATTGTCAGGTA
>JAZLFL010000254.1:0-2760 GCA_045615825.1 Lachnospiraceae bacterium | reverse complement strand
AAGTAAAACTCCTTTGAATTGCTTCAAAGGGTTTACTCATAAGGACAAAAGAAAAAGGCCTTACCCTCTAATTTTCATTAGATAGGTAAGACCTTTTGTAGTCTTATCTGAAACCATACCTGCTAACCACTTGTAATACTTTTCAATAATACAATTTTAGCAAGTGTTATCATTTTGTTATCAAATCGTATCTCGAAAGTCTCAGAACCCGCATAAATACTGGATTCTTCGAATCTTGTTAATTATTCCATCTCGATCGTGCCAGGTGGCTTTGAAGTAAGATCATAGAATACGCGGTTAACACCCTTAACCTCATTGATAATACGGCTCATTACAGTCTGGAGCACCTCGAATGGTATCTCGGCAGCTTCAGCTGTCATGAAGTCAATTGTACGAACCGCACGAACCACTACTGCATAATCATATGTACGTTCATCGCCCATAACACCTACTGAACGCATGTTAGAAAGTGCTGCGAAATACTGGTTAGGCATCCACTCTGGATCCTTACCATTAGCTTCCTTATATTCCTTGGCAGCCTTCTCAACCTCAGTTCTATATATCCAGTCAGCATCCTGAACGATACGAACCTTATCGGCAGTAACCTCACCAATAATACGGATTCCGAGTCCTGGACCCGGGAATGGCTGACGATATACGAGATATTCTGGAAGACCAAGCTCAAGACCTGCCTGACGAACCTCGTCCTTGAACAGATTCCTGAGTGGCTCAACAATATCCTTGAAATCAACGAAATCAGGAAGTCCTCCAACATTATGATGTGACTTAATAACTGCTGACTCACCACCAAGTCCTGACTCGACTACGTC
Source organism: Lachnospiraceae bacterium (assembly GCA_045615825.1). Taxonomy (GTDB): domain Bacteria; phylum Bacillota; class Clostridia; order Lachnospirales; family Lachnospiraceae; genus Colinaster. The sequence continues at coordinate 1,930 of JAZLFL010000254.1, read as the reverse complement.
AGGGTAGATAGTTCCCTGTGCAAGGAAGTCAACAGCACCAATCTTCTTAGCTTCTTCCTCAAATACTCTGATGAACTCCTCACCAATTATCTTACGCTTTCTCTCTGGCTCTTCCACACCAGCCAACTTCGCGTAGTATCTATCCTGCGCATTAACTCTAATGAAGTTAATATCAAAGTCTCCATTAGGTCCGAATACACCTTCAACCTCATCGCCCTCATTCTTACGAAGAAGACCATGATCAACGAATACACATGTAAGCTGTGGACCAATTGCCTTAGCAAGGAGGGCAGCGAGTACTGATGAATCAACTCCACCAGAAAGTGCAAGCAATACCTTACCATCTCCTACCTTGGCTCTTACTTCCTTAATAGTATTCTCTACAAAGGAATCCATCTTCCAGTCACCAGCTGTCTTACAGATATTTCTTACGAAATTGTATAAGATTTCCTTACCCTGTACTGTATGAAGTACCTCTGGATGGAACTGGATGGCATATAACTGCTTCTCTTCACAGGCTGCTGCCGCAACAGGACAGTCTGCAGTATGAGCAATAATATCGAATCCTGGAGCAACCTTAGAGATGTAATCAAAGTGGCTCATCCATACGATAGTCTTCTCTTCCACTCCTGCAAAAAGAGTGTCCTTTGAACCATCTATATAAGTCTCCGTCTTACCATATTCTCTTACAGGCGCCTTCTCAACCTTACCACCAAGTACGTGGCTCATAAGCTGGGCTCCATAACAGAGTCCAAGTACCGGAATACCAAGCTCGAATAACTCCTTAGTATATGTAGGAGCACCCTCCTCATAACAGCTGTTAGGTCCACCTGTAAGGATAATTCCCTTAGGATTCATATCCTTAATCTTCTGGATGTCAATCTTGTAAGAGTATATCTCACAATATACGTTACATTCTCTTACTCGTCTCGCAACGAGCTGATTGTACTGTCCTCCGAAGTCCAGTACGATTACCATCTCTCTCTCCATAAAATCCTCTCTAGTAATGTCTAGTTGACAATTCTTCTAACACATATAATTGGCTTATATGTGGCAACACCATATTTAATACCTGTCGCAGGTGTCGATGCATGTACGATACGTCCACCACCAAGGTAGATGGCAACATGACCTGCATAACATATTATATCTCCTGGCTGGGCATCCGCGTATGATACCTCACGACCCGCACTTCGCTGTGATGTGGAGTTACGTGGAAGACTATATCCGAACTCTCTGTATACTGCACCCGTGAATCCTGAACAGTCACAACCATTCGTAAGAGATGTTCCACCGGCAACATATGGATTACCTACGAATCTGCAGGCAAATGATGCTATCTCCTTACCCGAAGCGCTTCCGCTTGCACCACTAATAACACTGGCAGAATCAAGATTATAAGCTGAACCAACTTTACCCGAAGATGACGAAGATGATGAGGCTGCTCTTCTCTTAGCTTCCTCTTCCTGGCGCTTGCGCTCTTCCTCTTCCTCAAGCTTCTTAATCTGAGCGTTCTGCTGCTTAATCTTAGCCTTATAGGCTGCTGCCTCCTGCTTAGCCTTGGATATCTGATTCTCGAAATCCTCTGCCTCTGCCTGCTTCTCAGCCATAAGCTCATCTAAGGCTTCCTGCTCTTCCTCTAACTCATGCTGACTTGCCTGAAGCTCTGCCTGCTCCTCTTCCAAAGCGGCCCACGCATCGGCTACAGACTGCTTGGCAGCCTGATACTTAAGCAGCATCTTACGATCATATTCATACAGCTTATCAATATAATCTGCCTTGTTGACCATATCCGAGAGATTCTTAGCCTCGATAAGCATCTGCACATAAGAACTCTCGCCCTTCTCGTACATGAACTTGATTCTAAGCTTCATCTCTTCATACTGACGTGCTTCTTCTGCCTTGGTTGCTTCATAATCAGCAACTGCAA
>JAZLFL010000253.1:0-3469 GCA_045615825.1 Lachnospiraceae bacterium | reverse complement strand
GGTTACTACCACGTTCTCAGTTAATTGACTACTAGTATTCTTCTGAAGTTGCTTTTTTGGCATTATGTTCTCCTGATTTTATGTCGACTAAAGTAACATGTCCATTCTATCATAGTATTAAAAGATTGCAACACATATAGTTTTTATCGGAAATTTTAGTGTTGTCCATTTGTTGTCCTTTGTCTGTTAATATTTAAAAAAAAATTCCATTTGATGGGGAAATAGGTTATAATATCATTATTGTGAATAAGGTGGGGGTACTATAATGAATTATAAGAAAATAGTATTGATTATTCTGACGATAATTGTCTATATATTAGGACTTGTTTTTATTATCATCGGAATGAAACCACTGGCAGTTGTAGGAATGGTTGTTGAATCAGTTCTTTTGATTTTGTTATCAGCATTTCAGGAATCAAATGAAAGTATTGATACAAGTGCTGTGGATGCGTCGATTGTATTAGAGCTTGAACAGGAGAATAAGGAGTCAAAGCAGAGAATACTTGCATTAGAGAAAGAACTTGAGGAGACAGTTGCTTCCATAACGGGAGAGAAGCTAGCTGATACTGCAGAGTGGATGACTCAGGAGACTAAGTATAAGGAGCAGATAGAGAAGCTTACCAATGATTTAAATGCAGCTCTTGCTAATGCAGTAATTCAAGGTGATATATCAGAGAGCTTTCTTCCACCAGTTGAAGCTGATGAGAAGGATCATGAGATTATAGATATTATAAGCATTGCAAAGGAGACTATAGATGAGCTTAATGACTTTGCAAGGTCTGCTGGAATTGTTATTCATATATCTACATCTGATGATAAGCTCCTAGTAAGCGCTAACAGATCAAGAATCAGAATAATGTTTAGAAACATTATTGACAATTCAATCAAGTATATGAACAAGTCAGGTGTTCTAATAGTTACTATATCTAATATCGATGATGATATATTTATAGTTCTAAAAGATAATGGTGCTGGTCTTTCAGAGGACGAGACTAAGCATATATTTGAGCTTAACTTCCAGGGCTCAAATAGAATAAGTGGTAATGGATTAGGTCTTACTCAGGCTAAGGCAATCGTAGATTATTACGGAGGTACAATTTATGCCAAGAGTAACATAGGTAGAGGAATGGGTATTTATATCCAGCTTCCAACCACTTAGGAGGCATTGAGATATGAATAAAAAAATATTAATAGGACTATTAATCGGTTATATATGTGTAGGCTGCGTGGCTCTTGGAATAGCAGTTGCAGGTAAGCAGGCAGATGCCAATAAGGCTGTAGAATTTGAACCTGAGTCAGAGGCCTTGTATCCATCAGATATAAGAGGCGGGGCACCAGAACCAACTGAGACGGAGATGGAAAGTGAGACTGATTATATTGAAGAGCCATTAATCAATCTGACAGATGAAGGCAATGAGGAGCCAGAAATTAATGAACCGGAGGCTGTCGAGCCGCAAGACATTGAATCAGAGGACATTGAATCAGAAGATGTAGAGCTGAATGATGCTGAGGCAGAAGATACAGATGAGCCAGAAGAGATTACTTACATTGGAACATATGTAGTTAATCGAAAAGGCGGTGTCAATATGAGAATCAACGGCAAGGATACCAAAGTAATCCACGTACTTAAAAAAGGTGCAAAAGGCAATGTAATCAGTATTGATGGCAGTTGGGTTAAGATGGAATTCAAGGGCGACATAGGATATATATTTGAGGACTATATAGATATTACTTTAGACGAAAGCAACGAAGAATAATAATCGGGGGTAAATACAATGAACAACACACAACTCTATCCATTTGAGAGAAATCGTTACTATGCAGGCAAGATGTTGACAAGCAGTGACTTCCTTGCTGAGCAGACATATTTTAATAATAAGAGAAGATTTATTAATAACCTTATGATGGGTTCTGGAATCGTATGTGGCTGTGGAGTGTTTAGCTTAGACGATTTATCAATTCTTGTAGAAAGCGGAGTTGCTATTGATGAGTTAGGAAGAGAAATCGTAATTGAATCTTCTGTAGTTAAGAAGCTATCAGCAATAGATGGATTTGAATCTCTAAATTCCAACAATGTGTCTCTGTGCTTACAATATGTTGAAGAGCCAGTTCATTCTGTATATGCTGTGAACCAGAAGTCTTCAGAGAATGAATACGAGTTCAATAGAATCTCAGAAGGCTATAAGCTATTTTTGATTGATAACGATAGAATACCTATGACCTTAGAGATGGAGAATGAGTTCCTTACTAAGGGTACTCTTTATGAGGATAGTGATTTTAGAATCGAGGTTATCTCGCCTGCAACTGTATGTAAGGGGAGAAATGTAAAGCTTCTAGTTAATGTAACTAAGCTTTCAGGAGAGGATAAGACATTATCCTATGAGGCAGTGCTTCAGACACCTAACTTTGTAGCTAAGAATGGGGAGAGAGAAGTAGAGGTCTCATTTGAGAATGTGACACTTAAGATGGGTGAGAGCATCTGCAAGGATTACTGGTTTGAAGTACAGGGTGGTGCTGCTATAGATTCAGCTATCATTCTTAAGAGTGGATCAGCTAAGGCGTACGTTGATGATGAACCAGCATCTGTTATGACAGGCTTTAATCTTAAGGTATTACTTACAGACAAATCACCACGAGAGATTATTGGAAGAGAGCTTGGCAGAATGAGCCTTGAGATGAAAAATGTAGGTCTTGTAAGTGAATATATAAGACTTGCAGAGCTTAAGCTTGTAAGAACTGACAGTGCATATGTGATAGAGGAAGTAATAGAGAATAATGTAAAGCGCTATATATCAGTTCCTGCTCAGGAGAGTCTTAGAGATACATACCTTGACTTCTTTATGAAGGATGTTGAAATCAAGGAAAGCAGTAATTCTGTAGTTGAGTCAGTTAAGGTTAATAATGCGGTAGAGGCTAATAATACAACTGGCATTGAAGTGGCTAGTGGAACATTTGAGATTCCACTTGGACAGGGTGCAAGAAGAGGCGAGATTAAGTTCTCTAACGAGATTATGCATGGACTTGGCAAGGGCAATGTATATGTCAATGTGGGATTCGAATATATCTCAGATGATCCAGCTCTTGGAACTAATGCTAAGCAGACAATTTATGGAGCCTCTGAGCTTTTTGCAGACGATAAGATAAGAGTTGCCAATGTTACAACCGCAGTTAAGGTTAATAACGATAAGGGCAGCTTCGTAGCAGCAGTAAGACTTGATGAGGATGCTGATTATCTTATTCTTTCAGGACGCTGGGTTGCAATGAAGTTCCCAAGTGGCACTGATCTTGATATGGTTGAGGATTATACAGGTAAGAGCATATCTGCTGAGACTCCAACTGTTGTAATGGGAACAAAGGAGAGTCATTTCTTCGGTGTGAAGTTTAATAACATGACTGCAAGCAGCATTGAATATGAACTTACTGAGCCAGACTCAGGTGAGATTACTCCAGATGGAATCTATACAGCTCC
>JAZLFL010000252.1:0-3029 GCA_045615825.1 Lachnospiraceae bacterium | reverse complement strand
CGAGCAGCTCGTCGGCATCAAAGGGGGAGAGCGTATCCGATACAATAAGGGTTATCTCCTGCTATGCAGATATCTGTGCAATGAGACATCCTAAGGAGGGTGCAGCATTTGTAGCAGCGTCTAAGTCGCTTATTCCGGTTATCAATGCAGGTGATGGTGGCCATCAGCATCCAACACAGACGCTTACAGACCTTCTGACAATCAGAAGTCTCAAGGGAAGGCTTGGTAATTATACTATTGGTCTCTGCGGAGATCTTAAGTTCGGTAGAACAGTTCATTCTCTTATTAATGCGCTTACAAGATATGAGAACATCAACTTCGTATTCATCTCTCCTGAAGAGTTAAGAGTACCTGATGTAATCACAGATATGCTTAATAAGAAGGGCATCCCATATAAGGAAGTAATCAGACTTGAAGAAGTGATGCCTGATCTTGACATTCTGTATATGACAAGAGTTCAGAGAGAGCGTTTCTTCAACGAAGAGGATTACGTGAGACTGAAGGATTTCTATATTCTGACTGGCGAGAAGATGGAACTTGCCAAGCCTGACTGTACAGTTCTTCATCCACTTCCAAGAGTTAATGAAATAGCAGTAGAGATAGATGATGATCCTAGAGCAGCCTACTTCAAGCAGGCCCAGTACGGTGTATATGTGCGAATGGCACTTATATGTACACTTCTTGGAATCAATGTAGATTAGGAGGAGAGTATATGCTTAACGTAGGTAAGATTGAAGAGGGATTCGTTCTCGATCATATTAAGGCAGGTCAGTCGCTGTCTATATATCATCACTTAAGACTTGATAAGATGGATTGCACAGTTGCTATCATCAAGAATGCCAAGTCTGAGAAGATGGGTAAAAAAGACATCCTTAAGGTTGAATGTGATATTGAGTTACTCAATCTGGATGTGCTGGCTGTAATTGATAAGGATATTACTGTCAATGTTATCAAAGATGGTGAGATAGTTGCCAAGAAGGACCTTACACTTCCTAAGATGACTACAGGAGTTCTTAAGTGTAAGAATCCAAGATGTATTACATCAATTGAGCAGGAACTGCCACAGAAGTTCTTCCTTGCTGATGAAGAGTCTGGACTCTACAGATGCCAGTATTGTGAAGAAAAGTTTGACAGAAGACAGTTAAAGTAATATCGTCATATGTATAAGGTTTTAACACTTTAACCAGTTGAAGGGAGAGACAGTTTGATGAAAAAGAAACCATCTTTGATTGCAGCAGCAGTATTCGTTGCCATGCTTGTAATCATCATTATCGCGAACGCTTGTGGTGTTGCTTTCGAGACAACATTCTGGGCACTTGTTCCACCACTCGTAGCTATCGCACTTGCACTCATTACTAAGGAAGCATATTCCTCACTTTTCGTAGGAATTGTTCTTGGTGCTGTAATGGCCAGTGGCTGTTCATTTATGCAGACAGTTGACAATGTGGCTATCGAAGGACTCAGCACATCAATATCTGACAATGCAGGTATTTTCTTATTCCTTGTATTCTTAGGTATTGTAGTAGCACTTGTTAATAAGTCAGGTGCTTCAAGAGCATACGGTGAGTGGGCACAGAATAATATTAAGACTAAGACAGGCGCTATGCTTGCTACATTTGCACTTGGCGTACTTATCTTCATTGATGACTATTTCAACTGCCTTACTGTAGGTTCAGTAATGTCACCAGTTACAGATTCTAAGAAGATCAGCCGTGTTAAGCTTGCATATCTTATTGATGCAACAGCAGCTCCTATCTGTATGATTGCCCCAATTTCAAGCTGGGCAGCAGCAGTATCAGGATGTGTTGAGAGTGAGACATATTCAGGAATTGAGCTTTTTATCAGAGCTATTCCATATAACTTCTATTCAATCCTTACACTTGTATTCGTAATCACACTTGCTATTCTTAATTTCGATTATGGTAAGATGGCTGAGTTCGAGATCAAGGCTAATACAGATGGTAATCTTGGTGCACTTACTCTTTCTGATGAAGAGGAGAGAACACTTAGAGTTGATGGTCCAGATGCTCCAGCACATGGTAAGATTATCGACCTTGTTATTCCAATTCTTCTTCTTATCGCAGCTTGCGTATGGGGACTTTTATACAATGGTTACCAGGCAATCGGCGGAGAAGGTTCTGTAATTGATGCATTCTCAGAGACAGACGCATATGTTGGTCTTCCATGGGGAAGCTTGATTGCACTTGTAGTTATCATTTTATACCTCATCTGCAGAAAGGTTGTTTCTTTCGAGGAGGCTATGGAATGTGTACCTAAGGGATTCATCGCAATGGTTCCTGCTATTACAATCTTAACTCTTGCTACATCACTTAAGACTATGACTAACGCACTTGATGCTAAGGGATTCGTTGGTGCAGCAATGGCTAATGCAGCAGGATTACAGTGGTTACTTCCAGCAATCGTATTCGTTGTAGCATGCCTTGTAGCTTTCGCAACAGGAACATCATGGGGTACATTCGGAATTCTTATTCCAATCGTATCTGCAATTTTCCCTGAGACAAGCGGCTTATTCTTCGTAGGCATCTCTGCATGTCTCGCTGGTGCTGTTTGTGGTGATCACTGCTCACCAATCTCAGATACAACAATCATGTCAAGTGCTGGTGCACACTGTAACCATATCAACCATGTTGAGACACAGCTTCCATATGCTATCACAGTAGCTGTTATCTCATTCGTTACATACATCGTTGCTGGTATCTGCAACATGTTTAACGCAGTATGGATTTCTGTTCCAGTAGGTATTGCTCTTACAATTGGTACATTAGTATTCATCAAGAGCAAGGTTACAAAGAACGCATAAGCTAATTAATTGATTATTAAGGGACGCTTTTATGGCGTCCCTTTTTGTGGTTTTGGGGTGATTTTTTTCGTTGGGCGCCTTTTTTGGGCGATTTTTTTCGTTGGCGCTTTTTGGGAGATTTATTTTTCGTTGGGCGCTTTTTGTGGGCTGTTTTTGGGCTGAAGGGGGACTTTTCCGGTAGCGACGGGGGCGCTGAGCACGCCAAATG
>JAZLFL010000251.1:0-4223 GCA_045615825.1 Lachnospiraceae bacterium | reverse complement strand
CGAAGTACATCATACATATATAACTCTCTGGTTCTCTTAGCAGATTCCTCCTGGAACTCTTCTGGGCTTGGAGCGAAATCTGTGTACTTATATCCAAATAACTCATCAGAAATCTCACCAGTCAAAAGAACTCTTACATCTGTCTGCTCATGAATTGCCTTACAGCATAAGTACATACCCATACTTGCTCTGATTGTTGTAATATCATATGTTCCAAGAAGCTTTATAACATTAGGAAGCTCTCTTATAACATCCTCATCCGTCATATATACTTCTGTATGATCTGCACCAATATAATCAGCTACCTGCTTAGCATACTTAAGGTCAATCGCATCAGTACTCATACCAATTGCAAATGTCTTAATTGGCTTTTTTAAAATCTTGGCTGAAACTGCACACACAAGTGATGAATCAAGACCACCACTAAGTAAGAAACCTACTGGTGCATCAGCATCAAGTCTCTTCTCAATTCCTGCAACTAACTTGTCATGGATGTTAGCGCATATTGTATCTATGTCATCAGTTACATACTCTGTAACCTCTGTCATGTCTCTGTAGCATACAAACTCTCCGTCCGCATAGTAATGTCCTGGAGGGAATGCCATGATCTTATCTGTAAGACCAACTAAGTTCTTAGCCTCAGATGCAAACATGATCTCACCAACTGCTGTATATCCGTAGAATAATGGACGGATTCCAATTGGATCTCTTGCGGCTACAAGAGATCCCTTCTTAGCATCATAGATAATGCATGCATACTCAGCATCAAGCTCCTTAAACATTGCAACGCCCTTCTCCTCATAGAGCGGAAGCAATATCTCACAGTCTGAATCACTCTTAAATGTATAACCCTTTTCTATTAACTCTTCCTTAACCGGTCTGAAGCAATATATCTCACCGTTACATACAAGCAGGTTATTATTAAGCGAGAATGGCTGCATACCTTCCGGCGTAAGACCCATAATGGAAAGACGCTCAAATCCCAGAATTCCTCCTTCGAAATCTACAATTTGCTGCATATCAGGGCCACGCGAAATAGTGGCATCGAAATGCTCCTTAAACTCCTCTTTTGTAATTGTTGTTCCAAGATAACCCATAATAGAACACATAAAAATCACCTGCTTTCTTATTTTTCCTTCTGCTTTCGCAATAAAAAAAGGCAAAAAGGCCGTATATAAACGACCTTCTTGCCTTTTACTTGTATCATTGTATACAAGAATACAAAGGATGTCAACAACTTTTTTATTATTATTTTTATACTTAATTAAAACTCAAATCCTGCCTTGAATGCAGGTGATTCAAAGGCTTTCTCAAAGTCCTTTAGATCATATTTTTCAATCTTTGGAAGAACTATACTACCATCTGTAAGTGCCTTGATGGCTGGCTCAAATGGGCCACATCTGCTACCAACAACCGTTATTTCATTAACAGGTATCATACTAAGATTAACACTCGCATTATCCGCATATGTACTCTTAAGTACAATGGTGCCCATCTTCCTTACGAGATTTATAGCTTGACCAATGCCAAGAGGGCTTCCCGTTGCTTCTATAACAACCTCATATCCTTCAGCAACACCTTCCTTAGTTGTATGAGCAATCTCTTTAAAGAGTTCCAGCTTCTCATCATGATGACCAATTACTGTGACATCTGCACCATGTAAAGACATTACATTTGCAATGCAAAGAGAAAGTCTTCCATCTCCCAGTACTGCCACAGGTGTGCCTACAGGAATATCAACCTGGGTAAGTATTTCAAAGGCTGCTGCCAATGGTTCCGTAAATACCGCAACCTCTGTTGGAAGTTCATCAGGAACTATATGAAGGTTCTCCGTCTTAAGAATCATGTACTCCGCAAAGCATCCATCCTTTGATAATCCAGGTGTAGTTCTGTTAGCACAATGATGAGGTCTGCCTGTTTTACAGTACAGGCACTCATGGCACACTTCATTTATCTCACCAACCACTCTTTTTCCTATTAATGACTTATCCTCTGACTCCTCAACAATTCCTACGAATTCATGTCCCATTATACCTTTAAAATCAGGGCGATATCCTTTTAAAATCTCCTTGTCAGTGTTACATACTGCCGACATAAGAATTTTAATAAGACTTCTTCCTTTGTCAGGAACAGGAACCTTCAGATTTTCTCTATATACGGCTTTAGTACCGTCATAATATAAACCACGCATTTTCTTTCCTCTTATATATATGTAGATACAGTTAGTATAACAAAAAAAGTGCCCTAAGGCACTTTTTATACTTATTTGTCAAATTCTCCTCGTATATCATCCTCTGGTGGATCCATTGGATATATACCATTGAAGCATCCCTTACATATACCAAGATCTTCAGCTATCTCATGAAGTCTTTCTTCCTTAAGATATGCTAATGAATCTGCGCCTATAATATCGCGTATTTCATCAACAGTTCTGTTATATGCAATCAGCTGATCCCTGGCCGGTACATCTGTACCAAAATAGCATGGATATAAGAATGGTGGAGAGCTGACTCTCATGTGTACTTCCTTGGCGCCTGCCTCACGAAGCATTCTCACAATTCTGTCCGAGGTCGTACCTCTTACAATTGAATCATCTATCATTATGATTCTCTTATCCTTAACCACTTCCCTTAATGCGTTAAGCTTAACTCTTACTGAGCTTTCTCTGCTCTTCTGTCCCGGCTTAATGAAGGTACGTCCTACATATCCGTTCTTGACGAAGGCCTGTGCATACGGAAGTCCTGACTGCGCTGCATAACCCATTGCCGCACAATTACCAGACTCAGGTACTCCGACAACTATATCTGCCTCGACAGGCGAGTCCATCGCAAGGAATTTTCCTGCAAGGATTCTTGAATTATATACGCTTACACCATCTATATAGGTATCCGGACGGGCGAAGTATATATACTCGAATACACATCTTGCCTGCTCGGAAGGCTTCAAACATAAACTTGTGTCGGATTCAATCGTGCCATCAATCGATATTGTAACGACTTCTCCAGGCTGCACATCTCTTACATATTCTGCACCGATTGTATCTAAGGCACAGCTTTCGCTTGCCAGTATGTAAGTATTATCTCTCTTACCAATACAGAGTGGTCTGAAGCCGTATGGGTCTCTTGCTCCAATTAACTTACGTGGTGACATGATAACTAAGGAGTATGCTCCCTGAATCTTCTTCATGGTATGCTTAACCGCTTCCTCAACTGAGGTACTATAGAGTCGTTCCCTTGCTATGAGATAAGCGATAACCTCTGAATCTATTGTGGTCTGGAAGATGGCGCCGGTATAAGCAAGCTCTTCCCTTAGCTTGTTGGCATTAATGAGATTGCCGTTATGCGCCATTCCAAGAATACCCTTGACATAGTTAATAACAAGTGGCTGAGCATTCTCCCTTACAGAGCTTCCGGCTGTAGAATATCTCACATGACCAACACCAATATTGCCCTTAAGCTTATCAAGCATATCAGGAGAGAAGGCTTCATTCAGAAGGCCCATATCCTTGTAGCACTTGAAATTGCCCTTAACACCTTCCGTATCACTTACGGCAATACCACAGCTCTCCTGTCCTCTGTGCTGAAGAGCAAAAAGTCCGTAATAGATCGAGCTGGCTACGTCTGAGCCATCCGGATCAATCATTCCAAAGACTCCACACTCCTCACCGAATTTATCCTCTATTAAATTGTTTTCAAAGACTGCTAAATCGTTCAAGCTCCGCCTCCTATACAGCGTCAATTGTTGATACACAGATTGTCACTTCTTCAAGTACATCTAATAACACTCTTACTGTATCAAGGGATGTGAACATTGTTACATTATTCTCTGTTGCACATCTTCTGATTGCAACACCATCCTCGTAATGAACTCCTGATAAGATAGCTCTTGTATTGATTACGTAGCTTACATATCCAGCCCTGATTGACTGCAGAATCTCATCACTGCCTTCGCTAAGCTTCCTTCTGACACGAGTCCTGATTCCATTCTCCTTAAGGAAATCAGCAGTACCTATTGTTGCCTCTATATTGAAGCCTAAGTTGTAGAATCTTCTTATTAAAGGAAGGGCCTCTTCCTTATCCTCATCTGCAAGCGTAACGGTAACAGTTCCGTAATTAGATAACTTAACGCCTGATGCTACAAGCGCCTTATACATTGCTCTGTGAAGTGTATTGTCATATCCAATAGCTTCACCTGTTGACTTCATCTCTGGTGAAAGGTAAGCA
>JAZLFL010000250.1:0-4000 GCA_045615825.1 Lachnospiraceae bacterium | reverse complement strand
CTTTACGAAGCATGACTTTTCGTCAAGTGGTTCGTTAGCCTGAGCTACATGGTAGTTATCTTCCTCATCAGCTGTCATATATACAACTTCATCAGTTACAACTGGATTCTTAGGATCAGCCTTGTCAATCTTTCTGAAAGGCGCCTCTACAAATCCGTACTCATTAATTCTTGCATATGAAGCAAGTGAGTTGATAAGACCGATGTTAGGACCTTCAGGAGTCTCGATAGGACACATACGACCATAATGAGAGTAGTGTACATCTCGAACCTCGAATCCGGCACGATCTCTTGACAAACCACCAGGACCAAGTGCTGAAAGACGTCTCTTATGAGTTAACTCACCAAGAGGGTTGTTCTGATCCATGAACTGTGACAGCTGTGATGAACCGAAGAACTCCTTAACAGCAGCCTGTACTGGCTTAATATTAATAAGAGCCTGAGGAGATACATCCTCTGTATCATGAGTAGTCATTCTCTCACGAACTACTCTCTCAAGTCTTGAAAGACCAATTCTATACTGGTTCTGCAACAGCTCACCAACGGCACGGATACGTCTGTTGCCAAGGTGGTCAATATCATCATCCTTACCAATACGATATTCAATATGCATATTGTAGTTAATAGAAGCGATGATATCTTCCTTAGTAATATGCTTAGGGATGAGTTCATGAATGTTCTTCTGGATTGCATCAGCAAGCTCTTCTGGATCAGAGCCATACTCTGTAATCAGCTGTTCAAGAACTGGATAGTATACAAGCTCAGTAACGCCAAGCTCCTTAGGATCACAATCAATAAAGCTTGTGATGTCTACCATCATGTTAGAGAGAACCTTAACATTCTTCTCCTCAGTCTGAATCCATACAAATGGCACCGCAGCGTTCTGAATCTGATCAGCAAGCTCTGGTGTAACCTTTGTTCCCTTTTCTGCAATTATCTCACCAGAATTAACATCAACAACGTCCTCTGCAAGGATCTGATGACGAATTCTGTTACGAAGCATTAACTTCTTATTAAACTTATAACGTCCTACCTTAGCTAAATCATATCTTCTTGCGTCGAAGAACATAGCTGTAATAAGACTCTCAGCGCTCTCTACGCTTAAAGGCTCGCCTGGACGAATCTTCTTATATAACTCAAGAAGACCTTCCTGGTAATTAGTAGAAACATCCTTCGCAAATGAAGCCTCAATCTTAGGCTCATCACCGAAGAGCTCTCTAATCTCCTCATTTGTACCAATACCAAGAGCACGAATAAGTACTGTAACAGGAACCTTACGTGTTCTATCTACTCTTACATAGAATACGTCGTTAGCATCTGTCTCATACTCAAGCCATGCACCACGGTTAGGGATAACCTGGCAAGAGAATAACTCCTTACCAATCTTATCATGAGAGATTGTATAGTATATTCCTGGTGAACGCACCAACTGGCTAACTATAACTCGCTCTGCACCGTTGATTACAAAAGTACCAGTCGCTGTCATAAGTGGAAGATCGCCCATGAAAATCTCATGCTCGCTAATCTCTTCCTTCTCCTTATTATAGAGACGAACCTTAACCTTCAGTGGAGCAGCATAAGTCGCATCACGCTCCTTACACTTCTCAATAGAATACTTTGCTTCATCCTTACACAACACGAAGTCAACAAACTCAAGGCTTAAATGACCACTGTAATCTGCGATTGGAGAAATGTCTGCAAATACTTCCTTAAGACCTTCCTTAAGGAACCACTCATAAGAGTCCTTCTGGACCTCAATGAGATTAGGCATCTCCAAAACTTCCTTCTGTCGTGAATAACTCATACGTACCTTTTGACTGCCGTAAGTCGGTCGTATTCTGTTCTTTTCCATTGACATTCACCCCGTTCTTTTTAATAATGCGCGAACTTTGTCGCATACCACACCACAATAGTGCATTTTCCATTGTACGACAAGGCAAATATCTGTGTCAAGGGGATTTTTAACTGATTTATAAAAACTTTTTTAACTGTTTTTTAGTTAATAATCTGATGTGAAAAAATTAATAAATTAACAAAAATAATGACACCGGGAACAATTCAGTTCCCAGTGTCTTATTATTTGTCTAAATGACTTCTCTAATAGGATTAAATTACTTAAGAGTAATCTTAGCGCCAACTTCCTCAAGCTTCTTCTTAAGGTCCTCAGCCTCTGCCTTAGAAGCACCCTCCTTGATCATCTTAGGAGCTGAATCTACGAGATCCTTAGCTTCCTTAAGACCAAGACCTGTTGCCTCACGAACAACCTTGATAACCTTAACCTTCTCAGCACCAACTTCTGTAAGCTCTACATCGAACTCATCCTTCTCCTCAGCTGCTGCTGCTGCGCCTGGAGCTGCTGCAACTACAACGCCTGCTGCTGCAGATACGCCGAACTCTTCCTCACAAGCCTTAACAAGATCGTTAAGCTCTAATACTGTTAATTCCTTGATAGCATCAATGATTTCTGCTGTTGATAACTTTGCCATGATAATGACTCCTTTCAAAAAGTATTGCAGGACTTTCCTGCTTAGTTAATTCTAAAGTTAAATGAAGCTAATTAAGCCTCTGTTGCAGGTGCTTCCTCTGCAGGAGCCTCTGCTGGTGCCTCCTCTGCTGCAGGAGCTTCCTCTACTGGAGCTGCCTCTGCTGCTGGAGCTGCCTCGCCTGCACCACCTTTTTCAGCCAGCTGGTTCATAACACGAGCGAAGTTAGCGATAGGTGACTGCATACTGCCAAGTAATCTTGAAAGTAACTCATCACGTGATGGGATATCAGCGATTGTCTGCATTCCTGCTGCATCGTATAATGTTCCCTCAACTACGCCAGCCTTAATCTCGAGCTTTGGAGCTGTCTTAGCGAACTTAGCAATTACTCTTGCTGGAGCTGTAGCGTCTGTCTCTGAAATAGCGATAGCGCTTGGTCCCTCAAGATAAGGAGCAAGTGACTCGAAGTCTGTGCCCTTAAATGCAAAGTTCATCATTGTGTTCTTGTAAACCTTGTAGTTAACACCAGCTTCACGTAATGTCTTACGAAGCTTTGTATCCTGCTCAACTGTAAGTCCACGATAGTCAACAAGTACTACTGACTGTGCGTCCTTAATAGCTGCAGAAATCTCTTCAACTACTGGTTTCTTGATTTCAATCTTTGCCATTTTGTTCCTCCTATTAGATTTCTTGCCGAATAGAAGTATCAGAAATAAAAATCCTTCCACCGGTTGGACAGAAGGATTGTATCAATCTAAGATTCCATTCCTCGGTAGGGGCTTATGCATTACTGACCATTGTCACTCAATGATCAACCTACTGTCTTCGGCACAGAGGATATATTAGCATAGCTACCAGAGTATGTCAACATCTATTTTTTAGTTATATAACCATCCTCATCAATTATTACATTGGATGAAATGGATTGCATATATCTTAGTATTCTCTCTTTTTCACTGCCCGTGGCAATATTGGTACGGCAGTTGTTCTGAATGGCCGGTATGAACTGCACACTTAAAAGATTACCGGATGTATCAAAGGTCGTCTGTAAAAGTCCCGTATCAAGTGTCTTGGAATTAAACCAGTAATTACCAAGGCTGTAAATAAGCGGAACATCCCCGATGTAATCGAGTCGCTGCAGTACATGTGGATGATCTCCGATGATTACATCCGCGCCGGCGTTAGCAAGCTTCGGAGCCAGATCAAGCTGTGCCCAGTCCGGTGCGACCTCAAGCTCAGTTCCCCAGTGGATATAAGCTATGACCACATCGCTGTATTCGGAAGCCTCCTTGACCACCTCACATACCTTATCGTTATACCAGCATCTGAAGGTTCCGGGACTTGTCTCAGTAGCCCCCCTGGTATCAGGATTGTCCTGCCTCTCAATCTGAGTAGCCGATACGATTGCGATCCTCATATCGTTAGCTATGAAGTAGACCGGCTTGATGGCTTCTTCTATATTAATGCCTGCGCCGACATAAGGCATTCCGGCATTCTCCAAAGTATCTATTGTGTCTA
>JAZLFL010000249.1:0-11119 GCA_045615825.1 Lachnospiraceae bacterium | reverse complement strand
AGATTTCAGTATTTGATTTTGAGAGAACATTTTGCTATAATGTTTTCCAGAGCGTAAGCTTAAATTCCTCGATAGCTCAGCGGTAGAGCATTCGGCTGTTAACCGAAGGGTCGTTGGTTCGAACCCAACTCGGGGAGTTTTTCCATTGAGGAAGATAACCCATAAATACGGCTCCATGGTCAAGCGGTTAAGACATCGCCCTTTCACGGCGGTAACACGGGTTCGATTCCCGTTGGAGTCATATATGGTGACATAGCCAAGCGGTAAGGCCCCGGTCTGCAACACCGTCATCGCCGGTTCAAATCCGGCTGTCACCTCTTAAAAAATAGCTTCAAGCATTGAGATTATCAGTGTTTGAAGCTTTTTTGTTGTTCAATTAACTTATGTCCGCATATGTCCGTAAAATCATATCATTATCTACGGATGCTATTGGCATATCAGAATAGATGTAATTGCTAATTCATATCTGCATAACTTATAAAAATAGCAGCCAGTCGAATTTTCGATTGGCTGCTATTCCTCCGTGTATTCCATTATATCTTCAACTTGGCAATTGAGTATTTTGCAGAATATATCAATTGTATGAGTGGAAACGCTTTCGTTCCTCTTTAGCCTTGTAATCTGGCCAGGACTCACATGATGCTTTTTGATTAATGTGTATTGTGTAATACCACGACTAGCCATCGTTTTCCATAATCTATCGTATGAAATCACCTTAGAACCTCCAATAGAATCTATTGGAAGAATAACCGAATTCGGTATATAATAATATTTACCAATATCGGTTAATATACTCCTGTGAGAGAGCGAAGTATTATGTTGGAACTGATTACTAAAAGGTATTGCTGAGAAGTGTGACGGAATGATAAAACTATCTTGTGTAAAGGGATTAAAAGATAAATATGCAAAAGGAACGTCGATTCTTTAAACGAATTACTATAAATGCTTCTTGCCAGTTTTTTATTCAGAATGCTACAGAGCAGCGTGATTTTTCAGGGGTTATTAACAACATATGTGAAGATGGAGCAGGACTTGTTATTACAGATACCAAGTATCTAACCCTTATTGATGAAAAGCTGAAGGTCGGAGATGAGCTAGTATTCCAAGGCTATGATGAATTTATATATTGCAATAAAGAAATATCAGAAGTCATTTCGGGCAAGCTTGAAGTAACTAGAATTGAGAAGACTCCAGACGTGTATTATATTGGTTGCAAAATCATTCCACCAAATGCTGAATTAGAAATGTATATAATGAAAAGGAAATTCAGCGACTTTTGTGATAGTAATTTATTTTAGCTATGATAGTTAATAGATACTTTGTTTTGCAGGAGGTAAATGTATGGGAAAAATGAAAGAGAAAAAGAGCAAATCAAAATCGATTAATATGCGAACAATCTTAATGATATTTGCCCTTTTACCAATGGTTATCACATCTGTGATTCTTAGCTTGATACTTACCAGAACATCTGGCAATGAATTAAAGACCTCTACACGTAATTCTATGTTGTCATTAATTAAGCAGACGGGTGTGGCATTTGACTTTACAACGGAGATTAATGAAAGAATTCTTGAGGACTTTACTACATCACCAATCGTAATTGAGTTACTTAAGAACCCCAATAATGCGGATTTGACAGCTAAGGCACAGGAATATACAGTTGATTTCTTTAACAACCTCGATGGCTGGGAAGGAATATATATCGCTGACTGGGATTCAAAAGTTTTGACACATCCATCGGAGGCAGTTGTAGGAAAAGTCATGCGTGAGGGTGCGAAGCTCGAGGAACTCCGTAATGATATGTTAGCCTCTAAGGGTGTATTTAACGTGGGTATCATTACTTCGCCAGCATCCGGCAAGCTCATAATGTCAATGTATGCACCAGTATATGATGGTGACACACCTATAGGTTATGTTGGTGCAGGTACATTCGTTAATTCTAATGCCAGTAAGTTCTCGGATGTATCATCATTGGGACTAAGCTCAGCGTATGTTTATTTTGTTGATGCTGCTGGAACAATGCTTCACCATCCAGATGAATCCAAGATAGGCAATCCAGTAGAAAATGCAGCTGTAAAGGGACTGGTAGAAAGATTATCTAAGGGTGAAACTCCGGAACCTGATTGTGTGCAGTACCTGTACAAGGGCGCACAGAAGTATGCTGCTTATTATGTTGGTAAGGATAATGCATATATCGCTGTTCTGACTGCAGATGAGTCAGATGTTATGAGCGAGATTAATAAGATGACAAGCTTATGTATCATACTCTGTGTAGTGTGTCTTATTGTATTCTCTGTTATTGCAGTCATTGTAGCATATAAAGTTGCGAAGCCACTTTCGGATATAGCCGAAGCGACAGTAATATTAAGTACTGGAGATGTGACTGTAGACTGCGCGACAACGTCAAAAGTTAAAGAAACTAACAGCGTTATTAATGCGTTTGCGACTCTTAGGGAGGCACTGATGTCATCGATGACAAATGTCAAAGAAGCGGCCTCAACCTTAAATACAGCCATCGTAAGTGTTGATGATAAGACAGCAAATAATGTAGAGTCTATCACACAGATTAACGACGCAATAAATGAAGTTGCAGATACATCACAGGTTGTAGCAGACCACGCCCAGGTCATGTCAGAGAAGGCTATAGAGCTTGGATATGATATTGAGACTTTAACATCAAATGTTTCAACATTGTATGACTCTTCGCTGATTATAAAGAATGCTAATAATGATGCTACTGAAAATATGAAATCCGTTTTACATGGTGCAAATGAATCAGTAGATGCCATGAGCAGTATTCTGGACAAGATTAGCGAAACAAATGAAGCTATTACAGCTATTAGTTCAGCGGTACTTGCCATTGAATCAATTGCTGCTCAGACTAATCTGTTATCGCTTAATGCTTCTATTGAAGCTGCACGTGCAGGAGAGTCAGGTAAGGGATTCGCAGTTGTTGCTGATGAGATCAGAACACTGGCAGATTCTTCAGCTACATCAGCAAAAGAGATAAAGCAGATAATTGAGAATGTTATTAAGCTTTCAGCTGAGACAGTTGAGATATCTAACAGAGTGGCAAGTGTCATAAACAAGGAAAAGTCTGATATAGAGACCACCCAGGGCAAGTTCTCAGTTCTTTCGGGTTCTGTTGAGTCTTCTATAAGTGAGATTGCAACTATCAGACAGATGACAGAGAAGCTCGATGAGATAAAAGTTAGTATATCCGAGGCGACATCTGAGCTTGGTGCGGTATCAGAAGAGTTAGGGGCATCTGCTCAGGAGGTTGCTGCTTCATGCCAGATGGTGACTGATGGATGTACAGATACACAGGCTTCTACTGAAGAGATGAGAGCAGTAAATGAGCACATGCTTACAGCTGTAGATTTCTTTAAGTTATCGTAATATTGGATATTTTATTATATAAAATGTTATATGAGAACTCGGACATCCCCTTCAATTGACCCCATCATGATGTCCGAGTTCTCGCTTTGTTTAGAGATTAAAAATTATGTCCGTAAATATGTCCGAATTAAGTGCCTGATGCTCTAATGCGCGTAAAATCGCTTATTTAAAAAAAATACTTAATTCAAATCCGGCTGTCACCTCTTAAAAAATAGCTTCAAGCATTGAGATTATCAGTGTTTGAAGCTTTTTTATTGTTATGATTGCTAATTCACAGCGGCATAATTTATAATTGAATGATGAAATCTGAAGACGACTAGGAAGGAATAAGGCAAAAGGGATGGAAAAGGATTTTGATTTACAGAAGTATATGACTGGCGGTGTTGAGAGAGTTGTTGCTGATGCAATGAAGGCAACTCTTAAAAATCCTAAGGAAAGTGCTTATATGATTAAGTTTGCGACAGCAAGTAAAAGCGCATCTAAAAGACGTGCAGCTCTTGAGAAAGAGGGAGAGCATATTCCTCCTTTTTTAATTGCAAGCATTACCAGCAGTTGTAATCTTCACTGTGCAGGCTGCTATTCAAGATGTAACAATGCTACGGTTGATACAGAACCTGTATGTCAGCTTACAGATGAAGAATGGTATAAGATTTTTGATGAAGCAGATGAATTGGGAATCAGTTTCATTCTTTTAGCAGGTGGTGAACCACTTCTTCGATATGATATTATTGAGCAGGCTGGCAAGAAGCAGAATATTTTATTCCCTATTTTCACCAATGGAACTTTTATGTCAGAGAAGTACTTTGACATGTTTGATAAGTGCAGGAACCTGATACCTATTATGAGTATCGAGGGTAATAAAGAGGTTACTGATGCACGCCGTGGTGAGGGTGTATATGATAAGCTCATCGCCAACATGGATGAGTTATATAAAAGAGGTCTTATATTTGGATCTTCTGTCACAGTAACAACTGAGAATATAAATGAGGTTTCCTCAGAAGAGTTTATAAACAGTCTTTCCGCTAAGGGCTGTAAGGCAGTAATCTATGTAGAGTTTGTGCCAGTCACAGATGAGAGTACTGAACTTGCCCCAGGAGATGAAGAGAGAGCATTCCTAGCGGCAGAGATTGCCAGATTAAGAGAGGAACATCCTGAGATGGTATTCATATCATTTCCTGGTGATGAGAAGAGTTCAGGCGGATGCCTTGCCGCAGGGCGTGGTTTCTTCCATATTAATTCTCATGGAGGGGCTGAGCCATGTCCGTTCTCACCATATTCAGATATTAATGTTAAGAATACATCTCTTAGGGAAGCAGTTAATTCTAAGTTATTTAGAACATTACAGGAAGAAGATGTACTTGTGGACGATCATAAGGGAGGATGTGTCCTGTATGAGAAGCGTTTACAGGTGGAGCAATTGTTATCGCAGTCAAATTAATTAACAGGAGGGCTTTATGGATTTTACAGGATGGAAGTGGCTTAATGAGAGCCAGATGATTAATGAGAACGGTGAGATTGTTATCTATGCACCAGCTAACACAGACTGGTTTAACAATCCTATTCCAGAGGAAGATGGTAAGTTATCAGCACCAGTTGCCAACGCACCATTCTTCTATACGGATGTAGAAGGGGATTTTGTATTCAGTGTTAAGGTCAGACCTAATCATAAGTATACATATGATGCATGTGCAATTATGTGTATTGAGGATGAGTATGTATGGATGAAGGCAGCATTTGAGAAGTCTGATTTTGGAACGAATGCGGCTGTATGTGTTGCCACTAATCAGATTAGTGATGATGCTAACGGTTGTAATATTGAGCAGGATTATATGTGGCTTAAGGTGTGCAGAGTAGGCGATATTTTCTCAGCACATTATTCGCTTGATGGTGAGACCTATAACATGGTCCGTTTATTCCATCTGCCAGCTAAGAAGTCAATAAAGGTTGGTATTGAAGCACAGTCCCCAGCAGGCGAAGGCGGAATGCGCTGTTATAGCGATATTAAGCTTGAGAAGGTAACTGTTCAGAATCTTAGAGCAGGTAAGTAATAATGAGTGACAATATGGTGATCAGGGATGTATGCATTGAGGATGCCAGTCGCCTTGTAGAGATATATTCATATTATGTTGAGGATACAGCTGTGTCCTTCGAGTATCATACGCCCTCTGTCGCTGAATTTGAGAATAGAATTAAGAATATTCATAAGAACTTCCCATATCTGGTATGTGAGATTGATGGTAAGGTTGTGGGATATGTCTATGCGAATGCATACAGCAGTCGTGAGGCCTATGACTGGACGGTTACAACCTCCATATATCTTGATAAGGAATACCGCAGGATGGGAATTGGCTCGGCTCTCTATGAGAGACTTGAGGAAAGGCTGAAGGAGCAGGGCATTGTTAACCTGCTTGCGGCAATAGCCTATATAGATAATGAAGATGAGCATTTAACCAATGACAGTGTACTTTTCCATGGGAAAAGTGGTTACACTGAAGTTGCGCATATGATTAAGGTTGGTAAGAAGTTCGACAGATGGTATGACATTATCTGGATGCAGAAGGTAATTAGCTAGTTATAAACAGGAAGTTATACTGTATGGAAAAAGGTAGGCTTAAGAAATTAATAATTCCTCTTATATTAGAACAGCTGCTCACTGTAAGTGTTGGTATGGCTGATACCTTCATGGTATCCACTGTTGGCGAGGCTGCCATCTCAGGAGTATCCCTGGTTGACGGTCTTAATCTGTTAATACTTCAGGTTATGGCTGCATTCTGTGCGGGTGGTATTGTCATCATCAGTCAGTACATAGGACAGAAGAATCCTGATAACATCAGGAGCGCAAGCTATCATCTTGAGCTGCTGGTTAATACATTTTCAGTATTAATAATGGTTATATTCTTACTGTTTGGTAAGTATATTTTGAGATTTCTATTTGGGTCCATTGAAGCTGACGTAATGGAAGCAGCGAAGTCGTATCTGATGATTACTTCCATTTCATTTATTTTCTGGGGCCTGTATTCATCAGGTGCTGCAATTCTTAGATGTCATGAGGATACTAAGACCGCAATGAAGATCAGCATTGTGATGAACCTGCTTAATGTAGCGCTGAATGCATACTTTGTGTTCGTGGTACGTATCGGAGTTATGGGCGTGGCGTGGGCTACATTAATCAGCCGTGCTATAGCCGGAATAGCAATGAAGCTGATCCTGAATGCCAGGGTTAGACAGATGGAAGGAAAGGGAAGAGAGTCAGTTGCAGTCTCTTTTGCCATGCTTAAGAGAATTCTGGCAATGGGTGTGCCAAGCGGTATTGAGAACGGAATGTTCCACGTGGGTAAGCTGGCACTGGCAAGCGTTATAGCAACTCTTGGAACCTCGGCCATCGCAGCCAATTCGGTGTCGTATCAGCTGATTGAATTCCCTAATATCATTGGTAATACCATTGGTCTTGCGCTTGTGGTTGTTACGGGGCAGAATATTGGCGCCAGGGATAAAGAAGCGGCAACTAGGGATACTGTATATATGATCAGGCTCGCGTATATCGGGGACTGGATATGCAAGATATCATTCTTCTTCTTAGCACCGTATGTGGTGACACTGTTCTCGTTGTCGGCAGAGGCTGTGGCAATAGCGACAACAGTTCTTCGCGCATTCAGCATCGCATCACTGCCAATATGGCCACTAAGCTTTACTATGCCACATGCATTACGCGGAGCCGGCGATGTTAAGTTCACAATGATTGCAAGCATTATATCAATGTGGGCAGGCCGAGTTGTTGTGGGATACATACTTATAACTGTGTTCCATCTTGGAATTCTTGGAGTATGGATTGGAATGTTCGTAGACTGGTATATCCGTGGTGGAAGCTTCCTGTACAGATTCATGTCTAAGAAGTGGCTTGAGAAGAAGGCTGTGTAGCCTACTTATAAGAGGTAAAAATGAACGAATTCGAACGTTTAAGAGGTATAATGGCAAGACTTCGTGCTGAGGATGGCTGTCCATGGGACAGGGAACAGACACATGCGTCCCTTAAGGCGACATGTATAGAAGAGGCAGCAGAGGTTATTTGTGGTATTAATATATATGAAGAGACTGGCAATGCGGACAATCTCAAGGAGGAATTAGGTGACCTTATCATGAATATTTTTCTGCATGCGCAGATTGCCGAAGAAGAGGGACTGTTTGATATTGATGATGTTCTAAGGGAAATATCGGATAAGATGATCAGACGTCATCCACATGTATTCGGAGAGGTCACAGTATCTGATTCGGGAGAGGTACTAAAGAACTGGGATGAAATTAAAGCTTTAGAAAAGGCGGGTAAGAAACTTAGGGAAGAGAATTACCTTAAGCCTGCAATGGAAGAAGCCAAGGAACTGATTGATGTTGCCATGGCGAGGAAGAACCTGTAATTGGTTTATATTTTGACAGCAAGGAGATGCAGAAGATGATTAAGAAGGTAGCAATTGTAGGAATGGGAGCATTAGGTCTTCTCTATGCCAATCAGATTGCGATGGGATATGGTAAGGACAGTGTCGATTTCGTAATGGATAGCGACAGAGTTAATAAATATAAGGATACGGTATTCACAATTAATGGCAGCGAGGTTAAGTTCAATCTGCAGGACGCGGCTACGGCGAAGCCATATGATCTTGTGATGGTAGCGGTTAAGTACAACGGACTCGCTTCTGCCATAGAGACTATGAAGAACTGTATTGATGATCACACAATCATCATGTCTGTTATGAACGGAATAACAAGTGAGGAAATCATAGCGAAGTGCTACGGTGATGATCATATGATATATACAGTAGCCCAGGGAATGGATGCGATGAAGTTCGGCGATGAGCTTAAGTATACTAAGATGGGTGAGCTTAGAATAGGAACTGTTAAGCCTATTCAGGAGGAGAGTCTTAATCAGGTAATAGAACTGTTTGAGAATGTTAAGATGCCTTATACCAACGATCCTGACATAATGTACAGAATGTGGGCGAAGTTCATGTTAAATGTTGGTGTTAATCAGACATGTCTTGCATACACAACCACATATTCAGGATGCCTTGAAGAGGGTAGTGAGGCTAATAAGATATTCATCGGTGCCATGAGAGAGGTTGTTACATTAGCCAATGCCGAGGGTATTGCATTATCTGAGGATAATGTTAAGGAATACTGTGATATTATAGCGACTCTTGATCCTGACGGAGTTCCTTCAATGAGACAGGATGGAATGGCAAAGCGTAAGTCCGAGGTGGAGATGTTCGCAGGGACAGTCATCGCCATGGCTAAGAAGCACGGAATTGAGACTCCGGTTAATCAGCTTCTGTATGATAAGGTTAAAGAAATAGAAGCAGAATATTAATTTTTATGTCCGGGTATCCCCCGGACATTTTTATTGTTGACATATATTTAATGTGGGAGTATATTACAAGTGTATTTACTGCTGTCTTGTCACCTGTATAGATGGGTGTCAAGAAATGATAGATGGCAGACAGTAAGGAGTATTATGGCAAGAGACCTTCTGTTAGTAATTGATATGCAGAATGTGTATGGTCCGGGTGGAGCCTGGGAATGTCCGGGATCTGCGGCAGCAGGTGATAAGATTAAGAGTCTTATAGATGCTGTGGGTGATGACACAGATGTTATCTTCACTAAGTTCATTGCTTCCGATAATCCTGAAGGGGTGTGGAAGAATTACAATGAGGAGAACAGGCAAGTTAATGAGGATGCATATGCCAATGAGATGATGGAGGACTTAAAGCCATATCTTAACAGATATCCTGTGTACATCAAGAGTAAGTATTCATCACTTACTATCCCGGAAGTGGAAGAGATGGCAGGCAGGGCAGACCGGGTAATTGTAACTGGGGTTGTAGCTGAATGCTGTGTACTCTTTACCGTAATGGGACTTATTGACGCAGGTATTCCTGTTATCTATCTTACAGATGCAGTTGCAGGTATTGATGAGACTACAGAAGCTGCAACAGTTACAGTACTTACAGGCTTAGATCCTCTTCACGTCAGATGTATGACTTCAGAGGAGTATCTTGAGGAGAGAAGAAAGGATTAATTATTATGGCAAAGTATTTCAAGACAAAATTCGACACAGCAACAATTGTGCTTATTCCAGCATGTATCGGTATTAACTATCTTGGTAAGTTATTCGCATCACTGCTTAAGCTTCCACTCTGGTTAGATTCAATTGGAACATGTATTGGTGCATGCTTAGGTGGTCCAATTATCGGAGCAATCTGTGGTGCTGTTAACAACCTTATATACGGTCTTACAACTGGTGATAACATTACACTTATTTATGCACTTACAAGCCTTTTCATCGGTCTTGTAGTTGGTGTACTTGCAAGAATGGGCTTTATGCAGACATTTGCTAAGTCATTCATCTGTGCATTAGGTGGTGGTCTTGCAGCTGTTATCGTATCAACTCCACTTAACGTTATGTTCTGGGGTGGTACAACAGGTAATGTATGGGGAGATGCACTCTTCGCAGCAACACAGGCTAACGGAATGTCAGTAGGACTTGGTTCATTCCTTGATGAGTTAGTAGTAGATGTTCCAGATAAGATTCTTACAATCATCATTGTATACCTTATCCTTAAGGGACTTCCTAAGAAGCTTACATCACTTTACGATGTTAACGAGCAGGTTGAGAGACTGGATTAATATTGGATTAATTAATGAAGAGCATTAGTTTATATGTTGACAAGGGTACCTGGCTTGATAAGGTTCACCCTTATACTAAATTATTATATGTATTGGCAGCAATCTGCGTACCACTGATTGGGGGAGAGCTTTGGCTTTTCCCCATCGTGATATGTGTAAGTCTGTTGCTACTTGCTACCGCCAAGTCACTTAAGAGTGCACTGCCACTCGTGGCTTTTTCAGCGACACTGATTATTGTGATATTCCTCATACAGGGTATGTTTAATCATGCCAATGAGCAGGTACTGTTTGCAATAGGAAAGTTCGCCTTCTATAAGGAAGGTGTGATGTACGCGGTTAAGATTGGTCTTAACATTCTTAACATGCTTATGTCCTTTGCGGTATTTGTACTTACCACATCTCCACAGGAGCTTGTAGATGAGCTTGAGAAGACTGGAGTATCTTCCAAGTTCGGTTATATCATCAATTCAGTCTTCCAGATTCTGCCACAGATGATGTCTACCAAGGATACCATTACAGATGCCCAGCGCAGCCGTGGTATGGAGACAGAGGGTAAGCTTATTACCAGAATGAAGGCATTTTTACCTCTTATATCCCCTGTAGTTATGAGCTCACTCATTAATACAAGAGAGCGTGCAATCGCGCTTGAGGTAAGAGGCTTCGGTCGAGGCCAGAAGAAGACATGGCTATCAGACAGGGAGAAGAATCCTGTGGATCTGCCATTCAGAATCATTCTAATCGTCGCTATTATTGCATCAATTATCTGGAGACTTATCTAATGCAGGTTATTAATATAGAACATTTGAAATATAAATATCCGGGTACGGATGTGTTAGCCCTTGACGATGTATCACTTACAATTGAAGCCGGCGAGTTCATTGGAATCGTTGGTGCTAATGGCGCAGGCAAGAGTACCCTAAGCCAGGCGATGATCGGTCTGGTGCCGCAGTTCCACAAGGGAGCGTACGGCGGAAGCGTAAGAGTATATACTGAGAATCATCCAGAGGGACTTCTGACAGATAAGGTGCCGGTATCCACACTCTGT
>JAZLFL010000248.1:0-2258 GCA_045615825.1 Lachnospiraceae bacterium | reverse complement strand
CTGATTTTCAGCATCGCGCGGGTATTTTAATCTTTTTTACAACATATACCCCAGCTACCACTCCAGACAGGGCAGCTACCACTCCAGACAGGGCGGCTACCACTCCAGACAGGGCGGCTACTACTCCAAACAGGTTATCATTATTCCAACTAGCAGTCACAGTTGTGGATATGTGGGTAACTGCCAGGAACTCCAACGCCGAAGTCTTCATCCAGGGACATAGCAGTTATCCACATACCCACAACTACTATGGCGAAAAGAGCCTTCGGCAATAAAACTATATAACTACAGTATCTCCTTAACCATCTTGGCATCGTAGGTGACGGTCTTGGCACCTTCTGCCTCGATGTGGAACAGTGCGTTGGCAACTACATGCTCCGCTGCCTGTTCAAGATCACGGATACCGGAGGTATTCTTATAAGTATCGATGATGGCATCAAGTCCATCCTCAGTGATTACACACTCCTCAGCGCTAAGGCCAATTCTCTTAAGCACCTTAGGCATTGTGAAATCCTTAAATATCTTCTTCTTCTCTTCGAATGTATAATCAGGAAGTTCAATAACTGCAAATCTTGACATAAGTGGTGCACTGATCTGGCTTCTGTCATTCGCTGTCGCGATAGGATATACGCCTGATGTTGGGATATTGCACTCAACGTAGTTATCAGTGAATCCAAGGTTATCAAGAAGTGTCAGAAGTACATCCGCAGGGTTACCATTGCCCTTGCCTGCTGCCGCCTTATCAAGCTCATTAATAATGAAGACAAGATTAGAGCTCTCCGCCTTCTCGAAGGCCTCCATAATAAGGCCGGGCTTGGCGTTGGAATATATTCTTGATGAACCTGTTAACTGCTCAGGATCATTAATCGAACTCATCTCAAGAGTCGTCCAGCTCATCTTAAGAATTCTTGCAACGGCATATGCAATCTGCGTCTTACCTACACCGGCAGGACCGATAAGTAACAGTCCATAAGCAGGAAGTGTATGTGTACGGTTAATCTGGATAATGGTCTCAATAATTCTCTGCTTAACCTTATCCATTCCATATAATTCTTCATCCAGGATCTGACGTGCCTTAACAGGGTCGATCGACTCGAAATAATTATCCTTCCAGTGAATACTAAGCATAATGGAAAGCGCACGAAGAGCATGTCTTCTCTCTTCAGGTGTTACCTCTCCTGATCTTGCAATTGCAAGATTACGCTTAGCCCAGAGACGAATATTCTCAGGAAGTGTATTGCCAGCGCATGTGATGAAGTCAGTAATACTCTGAATACTTGTCATCTTCATGCTGTCAGAATCTTCCATATCATCAATATCCACAACCTCCTCTGAAGGTGGATTGCTCTGGAACAGTCTCTGCATCATGAACTGTAAGAATCCATTCTGCCCCGCAAGCTTGGCTCCTCTTACAGCAACACCCATCTCCTGAATCTTGTAGATACCATATCCTCTCTCTGTAACAGCACCGGACAGACGAACCATAATATGATTCTCTCCAAGCCACTTAAGCAGACTTACGAATCTCGAATCAACCTCTAAGATATCCTCTGCATCAGCCTCATTATTATCAATCAAAAATGAACTTCCCTTTAAAGGGCTGGCAAACAGACCTGAAGTATGATGAGCAAGCTTGCCTGTCTTATTGCTAAGAATGATAATCGGATTGTCCTTCGTAGCCTCTCTAAGCTCAGACTTAAATACTGAATATGTAATCTCCGCCACTTTTCCGTCAGCAGCATCAGTTTTCGCATTAAAATCAAATACTGGCATAAAAAATTCCTTTTGTCAGAAACAGGCCGTGACTAATGCCACGGCCCATACTAATACTATCAAATACTAATTAAAGCTTATTCTCGTTCTTAAGCTCGTTCATTCTCATGGCACGAACCTTGAGTGGAAGACCCCAGAGAGTGATGAAACCTTCTGCATCGTGGTGGTCATACATATCACCAGTTGTGAAAGATGCAAGCGACTCACTGTAAAGAGAATATGGAGATGTTGTACCAGCCTTTATGATGTTACCCTTGTAAAGTCTTAACTTAACTTCACCTGTAACTGTTTCCTGAGTAACTTTTACAAATGCACTGATCGCTTCACGTACCGGTGTGAACCACTTTCCTTCGTAAACGATAGAAGCAAGCTTGCTTCCAAGGTCTTTCTTAAGAGCGATTGTGTCACGGTCAAGGCAGAGTTCTTCAAGCTGCTGATGAGCTTCCATGAGGATTGTTCCACCTGGAGTTTCATATACACCACGG